>JAEYYZ010000068.1 GCA_023428185.1 Actinomycetes bacterium | reverse complement strand
ATGCGCCGCACCTGCCGCCGCAACCTGTGGGCGACAACCGCTAGCTCCTTGCCCAACGTGGTGGGAGTGGCGGGCTGGCCGTGAGTTCTGGACAGCATCGGCTGGGATTTGGATGCGCGCGCCATGGTGGCGAGGTCGTCCACTACGGCCGATGCCGCGGGCAACCACACCTCGCGCACGGCGCCTTGCACCATGAGCGCGTAACTGAGGTTGTTGATGTCCTCGGAGGTGCACGCAAAGTGCACCAGTTCGCTGAGTGGCTCTAGCGACGTGCCGGCAATCCTGCGCTTGATGTAGTACTCGACGGCCTTGACGTCGTGGACCGTCTCCCGTTCGATTTCGGCGTGCTCGGCGATGCCCTCGGGCCCAAACTCCGCAGGGATGGCCCGTAACAGGGCGGTTTCGTCAGTGGTGAGCGCGCGCACTCCAGGCACTGCCGCGGTGGTGCACAAGTGAATGAACCACTCGACTTCCACGTGCAAACGCATGCGGTTGAGTGCGGGCTCAGAGAGGTGATCTACGAGGGGCGCTACGGCCCCCCGGTACCGGCCATCCAGCGGGCCAAGCGCAATGTCGAACTGCGCGAGGGTTGCCCACCCCCGCGAACCGGGGGCAGTGGGTGGGGTCACGTCCTCATTGTTTCACGGATCGTCCCCGGAGCGTTCGGCGGTTTTCCACAGATTGCCTCGCGGGCGAGCGGCGCACACCTTCCGGGCCCTAGCGTCGGCGGCATGACATGGCCAGACAACACTTACGGCCCCGGCACCCGTGCGGGCTGGGCCCCTACTCCGGGCGAGGCTCGCCCTGGGTTCGCCGTGGATCGGTCCCAACTGATGCGTGCGGCCGACGCTGTGGCCCAGGCCATCTCTCGGCTACAGGTGGCGCAGCAGGCGGAATGGAAGTCGGTGGCTGCGGACGCTATGCGCGAGGAACTGTATGCGGCGATCTTGGTGCTGCGCTCCATAGCAGCCGCCATTGATGAGGCGTTGGACGACATCGGCGCTCTCAATTTCTCTGGCATGTACAGGATGCAGTGATGGACACGGAACCGGGAATGGTGCACGACACCGAGTTGGTAGCCACCCCACCAGGCCCTCCGCCTGTCGCTCCCCTGGATCCCAGCAAAGAGACATTCACCATCGCGGGCGGCATCACCGGGCACGTCGCCATGACCGAGGACTTGCGGGTGGCGGTGCTTGCTCTTGACGAGGCAGCGGGGCTGCTCGCCGAAGCCACGGACCGCGCCGCACTCACAGAGGGCGAGATGAGCTATGTGTCGATGGCATTGTTGCCGGACGAGCAGTGGCTCATCACGCGGGCGCAATGGGCAGTGGCAAAAGTGATGGCCGGGCCTACGGGCACGCGCCGTGCGGAGACGGCAATCACTGACATCCGGGACCGCTTGCGCGCCACTGTCGATGCCCTAGAGGAGGCAGAGCACTCCTCGAATCGCAGCATGAGCTGGGTGACTCGTGTGAAAGAGGCGATGCTCGGCGATTGGGGCCTGAGGATGTACCCGCTCAAA
This sequence comes from Actinomycetes bacterium, assembly GCA_023428185.1. Classification (GTDB taxonomy): domain Bacteria; phylum Actinomycetota; class Actinomycetes; order Actinomycetales; family Demequinaceae; genus Demequina. The sequence goes on along the minus strand of JAEYYZ010000068.1, from coordinate 5,485 downwards.
GCCGCGCTTGCGGGAGCCTGGTTTGTGACGCCCGCTGGCGCCGTGTCACGTGCGGCAGGTGTGGACCCCATCGGATCTGCTCTGAGCCCGGGGGTGCCACACACGAGTGGTGTCTTGAATCGGGACACCCTCGAGACCGCGTTCGCTCACCTTCCCGAAGAGATCCGGATGTTGGCGATGCGTCTCGCGGCGATTTCCCTGAGCATTGCCGAGTTGAAGTTCGGGGAGCCGCGATACCTGACGATGGCCGCCAACCCGGGAGTGTTCAACGGCAGGCCACCCCCACGCTCCACCGCCGATCTCCTCACCACGGTTTACGACACGGAGCAACGTGATGACGGGTCCGTGACCATCCAGAAGATCGACGGCCCAGAGGGTGAGTGCTACATCGTCACCATTCCCGGCACTCAAGATGTCTCACTCAACAGCGAACGGCAGACCGATTGGCAGGCCAACGCCGCGTACATGGCTCGATACGAGCCCGACGCCATGCAGGCCATCATTGATGCCATTGCTGCGGCCCAGATCCCCGCCGATGCGCCCATGATGTTGGTAGGACACAGCCAGGGTGGGATCGGGGCGATGGCCCTGGCTTCCAGCCCCACGTTCTTGGCCAAGTACAACGTGACCCATGTAGTGACATCGGGGGCTCCGACGGGGATCTTCACTACACCTCCGGGCGTCAAGTCTCTGCACTACGAGAACCCTGGGGACTTGACCCCGGGCGCAGACTTCACGCCCAACAGGAACGGCGCCAATCAGATCACGGTGTCGCATCACACCGCACAATCGGCGAACTCTGAACTGGCGAGCATGGCCGGGACCATCGACGGCGCCCATCACATGCGTGGCTACATTGCCTACGCTGCGATGACCGACCAGTTGGGCGACACTGCGGTAGACGCGTTCCTTGATTCGGCGAGCCCGTTCCTGTCAGGAGAAACGGCGCACACCACGATGTACACGCCAAAGAGGGCCTGAGCGGCCAACAGCCGCAGACGCGAGCTGGCCTGAGCGGCTCCGCGCGCGAGCGACCTCAAACGCGAGCCTGTTAGCGCCGCTTCTTCTTATTGGAGCGCACCAAGATCGCTTCAAGAACGGCCATGGTGATGGAGATCACCAATGCTGCGAGAAGGGTCTTCCAAAAGCCACCAATAGTGAGTTCCACAAAGTCGAACAGGCTCGTGATCCATGAGGTCAACCACAGTGAGAACCACGCGATCACCAAGTAGAACAAGCCCAGCGTGAGAATCAGCAAGGGGATGGACAACACCGTGATGATGGGCTTGATGATGGCGTTGATTGCCACTAACACCAGGCCCACAAAGAGGAAGACGAGGACGCGCTTCCACCACTCTTCAGTGCCACCCTCAACCGCCAAGTCAAGCGGCAACAAGGTGGTGATCCAGACGGCGGTCGCTGCAATTGCTACTTTGAGGAGGAACTTCATACCGCGATCATTGCACAGGCTGGCATGCTGGGGGGCGTGAGTCTCCCCGTTCCCTTGCCGCACATTGCCGCGCTTCCCCGCTACGTTCCGGGTGCTCGCGGTGCCGCAGATCAAGCCCCACCCATCAAGCTCTCGTCCAACGAGAATCCGCTGCCGCCGTTGCCCTCCGTGATTGAGGCCATCAACAAGGCAGGGGGAGCCGTCAACCGTTACCCGGACATGTTCGCCGTGGAACTCACCGAGCGCATTGCCCAAAACGCAGGCATCAACCCCGAGCAGGTGGTGGTAGGTGGCGGGTCGGTAGCAGTGCTGGCACACATTCTCCAGGCGTATGCGGGCCCTGGGGACGAAGTGGTGTTTGCGTGGCGCAGCTTCGAGGCGTACCCCATTCTGACCAGCGTCGTGGGTGCCACCCCTGTTCCTGTGCCGCTGACGGCATCGTCCCGGCATGACCTGCCAGAGCTCGCGGCCGCCGTGACCCCGCGGACGCGCGTGCTCATGGTCTGCTCACCTAACAACCCCACTGGCCCTGCCGTGCACGCGGACGAGTTCGCGCGGCTCATGGATACCGTTCCGTCCCACGTGTTGGTCGTGCTGGACGAGGCGTACGTGGAGTTCGTGACAGATGCCCGTGCCGTGCGGGGGGAGAACGTTCTTGGACGCTGGCCCAACCTGTTGGTGTTGCGCACGTTCTCCAAGGCGTACGGGCTCGCCGGCTTGCGAGTGGGTCATGCGTTGGGGCCCGCAGAGCTCATGGCACCGGTGCGTGCATGCGTCACACCGTTCTCCGTGTCAGCGGTGGCGCAAGTTGCTGCGGTGGCTTCGCTTGACGCGGAAGCAGAACTGCTGGAGCGCGTCGCGGGCATCGTCGCGGAGCGCACGCGAGTGCTCGCCGCGCTTGCCGATCAAGGCTGGTCAGTCCCTCAGGCGGAGGGCAATTTTGTGTGGCTTCCGGTTGGAGACGATGCCGCAGACGTGGCGGCGTATCTCGCCTCCCAGCAACCCGCAGTGCTTGCGCGGCCCTTTGCGAATGAAGGCGTCCGCGTGACCGTTGGTACCGCCCGCGAGAACGATCAATTGCTCTCTGCGCTGGCGCGCTTCCCCAGCCGCGTGTAGAAACGAGTCAAGTCCATCATCGCGTCAGGAGGAGTCACCATGGTCTTCACTGCAAACGATCCAGGCTCGGTAGCAGAGAATCTCACCGAGACCGCTAGCGACTGGTATCAGACCGCCGGAGTGTGGGCGCTGGTGCTCACGGTGCTGTTCTTTTTGCTGTGGCTCGTTGCGGCCATTGCCATTGCCAAGAAGGCCGGTTTCTCCGGCTGGTGGGGCGCGCTGTTCATTCTGGTGCCGTTCATCAGCTGGATCCTGTTCGGCTTGTTCGCCATCCTCAAATGGCCTGTGACCAAGCAGCGCGACGAGGCGCGCGGCGTGGTGCGGTCCAACGACCTGACACTGCCGAGTGAGGAGAGAGCCGCCATCAAGGAGGCAGAACGCAAGCAAGCCATAGAGGATCAGGCCCGCCGCAACATGGAGAAGGCTCAGGCGGAGCGCATTAAGGCAGAAGAGGCCAAGGCTCGTTTTGCGGCCTCTTCTCAGGCCCCCAAGACGGCGGCGCCTGCAGCCGATGCCAAGGCGGCCCCCGCGCCCGCCGCGTCTTCCAGCACCGCCGAGCAACCACCATCGGGCGCCGTGAAGGCGGACAAGCCGGCCGCCAAGAAGGCGCCGAAGGCGGACCACGAGAAGGCGTCGACAGACTCAGAGTCCTGAATCTTGCCAACCTACGGTTCCGTAGCCTACGCTTGCGTAAGTTAGCGCGGGGAGGTCCCGTGCGGGCGGCCCGCGCCGCCTAACCCTCAGGGAGTGCCATGGCGGCTCAAGGCCCGTTGTCCGAAGAAGGACTCATCCGCCTGCTCGACCACCACGGTGAGCGCTTAGCCCACGAAGACTACGACCCGTTCGCGGCAGACCTCACCCCAGAGCGACTGCGCAACATGTGGCGAGACATGACGCTCACCCGCGCCTTCGACACCGAGGCAACGAGCCTGCAGCGCCAAGGTGAACTGGGCTTATGGGTGCCGTCACTGGGTCAAGAAGCCGCGCAGATTGGTTCGGCGTACGCCTTGCGCCCCGCTGACTACGTGTTCCCCAGCTACCGTGAGCACGGCGTAGCGCTCACTCGCGGAGTGGACTTGCCGGGCGTGTTGCGCATGTTCCGCGGACTGGAGCACAGTTCGTGGGACCCCACCGCACATAACTTCCACGTCTACACCTTGGTCATTGGTGCTCATTCGCTCCATGCTGTGGGCTACGGCATGGCGATGGATCGCGACGGCCTGGTTGGCTCCGGCAATCCAGAGAACGATGCCGCCGTCATGTGCTACTTCGGGGACGGCGCCACTGCTCAGGGTGACGTCAACGAAGCCCTCGTGTTCGCCGCCGTGAATGACGCCCCCGTGGTGTTCTTCTGCCAGAACAATCAGTTCGCCATCTCGGAACCGACCACCCGGCAATCCAAAGTTCCGCTCGCACAACGGGCACTCGGTGTGGGCATGCCTGGCATTCGCGTGGACGGCAACGACGTCATCGCGTCCTACGCCGTGGCCAACTGGGCCATGCAACACGCGCGTTCCGGAGCAGGACCGGTGTTTGTCGAGGCCTTCACGTACCGCATGGGTGCGCACACCACATCGGATGACCCCACCCGTTACCGCACTCGCGCGGATGAGGACTATTGGCGCGAGCGGGATCCGATCGCGCGCCTGGAGACCTACCTCATGAGCATCGGCGAATTGAGCGAGGACTACCGCGAACACGTGGTCGAACAAGCCCGCGAACTCGGCGTGCGTACCCGAACCGTCGCTAAAGCCGCACACCCCGGAGATCCGGTGCAGATGTTCGACCACGTCTACGCCGAGCCTCACGCCACAGTGGAGGCCGAGCGGGCATGGTTTGAGCGATACCAACACTCCTTTGTTGAGCCGGCAGGAGGTCACCGATGAGCGACACTCTCAACGCGTCCGCAACCGGCATGACCAACGAATCGCTCGATGCTGTGCGCACCCTCACGCTTGCGGGTGCCATCAACGCCGGTTTGCGCGCGGCCATGGACAGGGACCCCAAGGTGCTCCTCATGGGCGAGGACATTGGCGCGTTGGGCGGGGTTTTCCGCGTGACCGACGGCCTGCACAAGGACTTTGGCGGGCAACGCGTGATGGATACGCCTCTCGCGGAGTCCGGGATTGTGGGCACGGCCATTGGTATGGCGATGCGCGGGTACCGCCCCGTGATCGAGATCCAGTTCGACGGATTCATCTTCCCCGCCTTTGACCAGATCACCACCTCGCTTGCCAAGATCCACTACCGGACCAAGGGCGTGATTCAGCTGCCCGTGGTGATCCGTGTTCCTTTTGCCGGGGGCATTGGCGCGGTGGAACACCACTCTGAAAGCCCCGAGGCGCTTTTTGCGCACACTGCAGGCTTGCGCATCGTGTCGCCCGCCAATCCTCAAGATGCGTTCGACATGATTCAGCAGGCCATCGCCTCGCCGGACCCAGTGCTCTTCCTCGAACCCAAGGCCCGCTATTGGGACAAGGGCGAGGTTGACGTCACCAGGGTCGCGGCGCAGCTCGCAGGGCCCGATGCCGCAAGCAACGCCACCGCGGAGCTCGGTCACGCTCGAGTAGCCCGGGAAGGCTCCGACGTGACGATCGTCGCATACGGCCCCACAGTGCGCACAGCAATGCAAGCCGCCGATGTCTTGGCCAGCGAAGGAGCATCGGCGGAAGTCATTGACTTGCGCTCCATCTCCCCGCTGGACGCTGACACGGTGGTGAACTCCGCTAAGAAGACGGGGCGCGTAGTGGTGGTGCATGAGGCGCCGTCCGCGTTCGGTCCGGGAGCGGAACTTTCCGCCCGCATCACCGAATCCGCCTTCTTCCACCTCCACGCCCCCGTGTTGCGGGTGGGTGCCTTCCACGCCCCCTACCCTGGCAGCAAGTACGAACATGACTACCTACCCAGCCTGGACCGCCT
>JAEYYZ010000028.1 GCA_023428185.1 Actinomycetes bacterium | reverse complement strand
TCGCGCAGGGTGAGCCACTCGTGGGCATCGGACTTGCGTAAAGGGCGCACCACGATGCCGTCCCTCACCAGCACGGGGCCGCGCGTCACGAATCCCACACGTGGCATCGCACCACCGAGCCCTCTTTGACACCACCCGACTCTGCGGGCACCCATGCCAATCCGTTGGCACTCGCTAGCGCGCTCAGCGAAGGGCTCAAGGGGTCGCCCACCGGAGTTGCTCTCAACCCCACGCTCCCGCCTTGGTCGACCCGCACCAGAACCGGGTGCTCCACGCCCACCACTGAGGTCCACGACTGGGTCGCTACTGCGGGGACCGTGGGACGGGCACCGTCCAGTCCGCTCATCGCTCGCAACGCATCACGCACGTAGGCCTCAAAGGCCATGAATGCCGTGAGCGGCCGTCCCGGCAAGGCCAAGACCGGTATGGACCTGCCGTGGTTGTCCAGTTGTCCCACTCCATGCCGTGCCGCCGGGTATAGCAGCACCTCGCTGACATGGAATTCGCCCAGGTGGCTGAGCACATGCGCCACGGTGTCATGCCGCGCCTGGGAAAGACCGCCAGTGGTGATGAGCACGTCCGCCCTGACAATGTGATCTTCGATGGCCGCGCGAATGGCTTTGTGGTCATCGCTTGCTACCGTCACCCTGTACGCATGCGCGCCCGCGTCGCGCACCAGATCAGCGATCAGGTGCCCTGTGGTCTCCGGGACGGCGCTCGCAATGCCGCCAGGTCCACTTCCCGAGAGTTCTGCACCCACAGCAAGCACCACCACTCGTGGCACCGGGTGCACCCTGACTCGGCGCACTCCCATGGCGGCGACAACCGCCAAGTGGCGGGGTGCAAGCCGGGTTCCCGAGGTAAGCACAGCAACGCCCAGGGGAACATCCGATCCGGGGGCGCGTACGTGTTGACCCACCCCCACGCGAGACGCGACCCGCACCCGCGCGACTCCGCCGTCAGTATCCCCGATGGCAACTACAGAGTCCGCTCCCGTTGGCAGTCGCGCTCCGGAGACCACTCGGACCGCTGTGCCCGGCACAAGAGTCATTTTTCCCTTGGAGTCGAACCCGGCATCGTGAGTCACAGGAAGCACAACCGGCGCGGCTTGGGTCGCTGTGTCCACGTCTGCCGCACGCAAGGCGTAACCATCGCACGCCACTGTCGCCTCCGCAGGCACGGGCACGGGCGAGATCACGTCAGCAGCAAGCATTGCCCCCCTTGCATCGTCCGGGGCAACGTCAATCGCGGGAAGAGTTGCGAGCGCCTGGGCCACCGCCCGTGCGTGGTCCTCGACAGTGCGCGCCGTCACCGGTCCAAGGGTCACTGGTGCGCGACCGCCGTTGGCTGGAAGTCTGCCAACCAGGAGGCAAAGTCGGGACCTAGCCGTGGATCCGCGCACGCGAGCTGCACTACCGCCTTCGTATACTCCAGCGTGTCACCGGTGTCGTGACGCGCTCCCCTGAAGACGATGCCGTGCACCCCTCCCCCCACACCAGGCTCCATGCCCGCCAAGGTATCAATAGCGTCGGTGATCTGAATTTCGCCACCTTTACCCGGCGGCGTGTGCCGGAGCACGTCGAACACGGCAGGGTCGAGTACGTAACGACCAATGACCGCGAGGTTGGACTTGGCCTCCCCGGGGGCTGGCTTTTCTTGAAGCCTCACCACACGATGCACTTCGACACCCTCCAAAGACGGGTCTTCAACCACGTCTTGGGCGGCGGGCACCACCTCCGCGACCCCGTAAAGGTGAGTCATGGAATCCGGCACCTCCAGCAGGAGTAACACGGAGCCACCCGCTAGGGCTCTCACTTGCGCCATAGTGGCGAGCATCGGAGTGTGGGGATCCAAGAGGTCATCGCCGAGCAACACTGCAAACGGTTCGCCAGCGACAAAATCCTCGGCGCACGCCACTGCATGCCCCAGACCGCGCGCCTCATCTTGAACAATCCAGGTGGGTTCACCGAGGGCGGCCAGGCGCTGCAACGCCTGCCCGCGAATGGCATCGCCCTTGGCGGCCATCGCCGCTTCGAGCTCTGGCGCGGGGGCAAAGTGATGGCGCAACGCCTCTTTGCCCTCTGCGGTGATGATGGCACGATGCGTGAGTCCCGCCGCGTGAGCCTCCTCGAGAACCCACTGGATGGCAGGCCGGTCCACAAGGGGCAGCATTTCCTTGGGAATGGCTTTGGAGGCGGGCAAGAAGCGGGTTCCCATCCCGGCCGCAGGAATGACAGCCTTGGTCACGGCATCTCGATTCATTGTCATAGAGCCGACCCTTTCAGGTGTCATCCAGATTTCCAACCCTTGAAACACAGTGTTCACCACACTTTGACACAATGGACTTCATGACGCCGTTGTCGCACCTCGACGTACGCTCCATGAGCCCCGAAGAGGCCAAGACTGAGTGGCGCTCTGCCGTACGCAAGCATCGGCTTGAGCGCAGCGACCGGCGACTCGCCGAGCACGCTGAAACCTTCCGCACCCTGGTGATGGGTCTGCCAGAGGTGAGCCGCGCGGCCTGTGCCTCCGTGTATGCCTCGAGGCGCCATGAACCAGGCACGTTCCCATTGCTGGAGGCCTTGTCTAGCGCCGGAGTGCGAGTCATCGTGCCCGTGCTGGGAGATGGGCTGCAGCGCGGTTGGGCGCACTATGTGGAACCCGGCGACTTGGTAGAGCGCGCACCGGGGCGCCCTCCGGAGCCTTCTGGCGACTTCTTGCCCCAAGCCAAATTGGCCGATGCCGATGTCATCATCGTGCCGGCGCTCGCGGTGGACACGGCGGGCACTCGCCTGGGCCAAGGTGGCGGTTGGTACGACCGCGCTCTTGTGGATGCACGGCCTGGAGTACCAGTAGTGGCGCTTGTCTTTGATGACGAGTTTCACGAAGCCGGAACGCGGGTGATACCCCGCGAGGCGCACGACCTTCCGGTGTCAATTGTCGTGACTCCGTCCGGCGTACACCGCGTGGGCGCTTAGAATCCTCTGCGTGCCCACGTATACCTACGCTTGTTCGCAATGCGAGCGTCGCTTTGAGGCGGTGCAGTCCATTCACGACGCCGCGCTCACGGAGTGCACGGAGTGCGGCGGGTCCGTACGCCGGGTGATCTCTGCAGTGGGTGTCACCTTTAAGGGGTCTGGCTTCTACCGCACGGACTCACGCTCTTCGGGAAGCACGTCCACTTCCGCATCCTCGAGTGGCAGTGCCGACAAGGCCGCGCCCAAGGCCCCCGCCGCTCCGTCATCGGGCTCTAGTAGTGCGGCGGCTTCTCCCGCTTGATCTCGTCCTCGCGGCTGGCGCCGCGAGAGCCACCACCCCACCCTGCGTCCTCGTCTTCCCATGCTCTTGTAGGGATCAACGGACGTTCAGTTCCACGCGATGAGGGCCCTGGCACCACGGGAGTGTCCGCGGGCATGACATGGGGACGCCTCACAGTGAGTTCGATGTCGTCTTCGCCGTCTGGTTGAGGCTCGGGTTCCGGCACCGGTTCAGGCTCAGGCTGTGGCTGTGGTTGTGGCTGTGGTTGTGGCTCTGGCTCGGGCTCGGGTTCGGGTTCAGGCTCAGGCTCAGACTCAGACTGTGGCGCCGGCTCCGGCTCAGGCGCCTCCAGCTCCGGCTCCACCTCAGGCCACGGCTCCGGTTCCGGATGCGGTTCGGGCCCGGGTTCCCATGGCCCATCCACGTCAAAACTCACGATCTCGCCGAACAGGTACCCGGATGGCGGTTCTGGCGCCAGCTGAGGCGCCTCGAGTTGCTCCTCCTCAGACGAGGCGGCTTCGGTGACTTCCGCGTCGGTCTCAAACACGCCGGCCTCAACCACACCGGCCTCAACCCCATCGGCCCCGGCTATGGCGGTGCCGTCTACGGCGGCCCGCACTTGAGCCGCCGCGGCCTGCGGATCTATGAACACGTCGATGGTCCACAGCGAAACCACTTTCCACCCCAGCGCTTCCAGGCGGGAATATTGCCATCGGACACGGTCGCGCAAAGATCCTGAACCCACTGGCGCCGCTTCGTCGGTGACCACTGCCACGCTGTAGCCGCGGTCATGCTTACCGCCCACCACCATGGAGATCGCATCCGAACCGAAGCCGTACCGCAGTCTCACGGCGTACCCTTCGGCGCGCAACATGGCGGCGACATCGGCCAAGAGCCAATCCGAAGGCCCTGGACGCGGGCGCTCAGGTGCCACCACAGGGCGCTGCTCCGCCATGATGAGTTCGCGAAGCGCACCCACTCCGTGCCCCGGTTGCGATGCGGCGGCAAGCGTAGTGAGGTGGTGCGGCTCGAGTGACGTCACTACCGTCAAACCGGCCCGGCCCACCACCATCGCTTGAGCAAGAGCAGCAGCGCCACCCGCCGCGCTCAAGTCGCCTAGATCTGCAGGGAGCACACCCCGCGTGTCCCTGGCGTAACCCAACGTGAACACCACTTCATCTACCGACAGGCCTCCAGCGTTCGCCAAAGTGACAACAGGGGTTTCCTCCGCCAGTTTGGGGCTGCGCTCGGTCAAAGCATCGGCGATGCGCACTGCATGAAGTTCGTTCCCCGCCACCACCGCCACCGATCGGCGCGGTACGGACCCTGCTACCCGCGAGACATGGGACACCACCGCCGCCACCTCTGCCCGATTCGACTCCACCGTCGTAGACCCCGCAGCCGGCGGAGCGATCGCGTCCAGAGTGACCACAGCGAACGAGCCTTCTTCCGGCTCGCCTGGAGACGGCACAGCAGGTAGCGACCGGCCATACACGGATTCCGCTAACACGCGAGTCACTCGAGGATCCCTGGCCTGCGGCAATGCATGAAGGCTCAACGCGGGAAGCACCCCACCCACCGTGATGACCGCCGACCTCGTGGCCGCCGCCAGGTCTCCGACAACAATGACTTGCTTGGCGCGAGCCAAAGCGGGAATGAGTTCTGCCAGTGCCAACGATTCGGCACCCACGACGATGACCGTGTCCACACACTGGGAGGCGGGCAGCATGCTGGGAACTTGCGAGGCGCTAGTGAGGACCACGGGCCGTAACGCGCTGACAACGGGTGCAAAGTCGCGCCACAGATCCCGCACAGAGCCGCCCACGCCTTCCACCAAAGCGGCAAAAAGGTCTCGGGCATGATCGGGGTGGCGCGCGATGGCGGAGCGGCGGCGTTCACCCACAGCCCTGAGCAGGGGACCGAGCCGAACATCGGCAAACGCAGCGTCGTATGCGAGGTAACGCTCCACGGCAACGCCAATGGCGCCATATTCTGTGAGCTCAGGCGCCTCGTTTGCTATGGCATCGAACGCTGCACCCCACCACGCAAACTCGAGGTCCACACGAATTTGCTCCGGGCTTGCTTGCGTGGCAGTCAAGTGATTGAGCAAGTCGGCAAAACCTGGGACATCAAGATTGACCTCTGCAGGGCGAGCAGGGGCATGGTCGATGCCCCCCGGAATGCCGTCTGCCATGCGGTCGAGGTCCGCCATCAACGCATCCCACGGCTGTAGCGCCAGCGTCTCGGCTTCGTCAGCCGTGAGAGGACCCACCAAGACGCTCCACGCGGCCTGAACTCGGTTGAGGCGGGCGTTGTACGCGTCAAAGGCGTCGGGAACCACGGGCCACCCGCCCACGCTGCAATGTGCACGCCACCGTTGCACCTCGTCGTGGGCCGCTACGAGACGGTCATGAAGGTGCTCCGATTCCCGTCCGGGGCGTAGCAATTCGGTGGCCCTGCGCACCAGTGAGCGGCGCTCCTTGCGGCTCACGGCGCTGAACCGACTTGAACCCAGCGGCGCGGTCGCGGCAATGAGGTCCACCAGTGAGCGGTGATAGATGGCCGGGGAGAAGGTTTCCAACGTGGCTCGCACGTCTGTGAACAACGTGACTTGCTCCGCCCATGCCGCGAGGTTCTCTGCCGGGTCTAGGCCCGTCTCTTGGGCCGCGACGAGCGCTTCATTGCGCATGGCAGGAATATGCCGCACCAACACCGCAAGCGCCTCGTCAAGGTGCGCGCCTTGTTCCGGGTCAACGAGATCAGTCCACCATGGCGTGGCAGGCCGCGCTGCCGCGGCTTCAAGCGCAGCGGTGGCTGGGGCGATGGCCGCAGTGTCCACGTTGACGTTCTCGCCGTGAAGGCGCTTGACGAGTGCGGCAGCCACGCCAGCGAGGCCATGCTCTGCCACGATCACCCCAGCGTCGGGACCCAGCCTCACGGTGGCGGGCTCCAAGGGTCCTGCCGTGAGCCGCACCACCGCTTGCACCGCTTCAAAAGCACTCACTCCCCACGGGCGATGCGGGCGGTGCAGGGCGTCGAACCTTCGCTGGAGATCATGCCTGGCCTCCACGAGGTGCTGGCCCAGGAGACGCACGCGCTCCTCGTCCACCTGAGTGGGCTCAAGGGTGAGTGACGCAAGCAGCCGGGCGCGGGCATCGGCCGTCCATGCGTCCATCGCACTGGTCACGTAAATCTCGCCTGCTCCAAGGGCGTCCAATCTGGCCGCTACCGCTTCAACGGAATCCTCTGTACCGCCCACTATTGCCACGGTCCGGCCCGATGCTGCGGCGTCGGCTGCCGCTGCGGCCGCGAAACCCACGGGGTCGCTACCGGGACCCGCGTTGACCGCGAGCGAGCGCCCTGTGGCGCACACGTCGAGAGCGGAGAAGGCGACGTCGTCCAAGTCGCCGATGCCGCGCTCTCCAAAGGGGTCGCGGTCGGAGTGAGCCCATCGCGGCAACGGCTCTGCCAGGATCACTTTGGCGTCCGTGTCCCCCACTGCGGCAGCAATGACATCCGATGCGCCGATCACTGGGTCGAGTTCGTCCAAGTCATCAAGGAGCCGCTGCTCGGGGTCGTCGTACGCGCCAAGCAGAAGTCTCTCCCGGACTTCAAAGGTTTCACCAAAGAGGTAACCGAGTTCGCGCACCGCGGTCCACGTAGGGCGCGGGTCAAATTGAGCGCCCTCTACGGAGGACGCTGCAAGGGTGGCCAACGGGGACTCGTCGCCCATCTCACGCACCAAGGCTCCAAAGACCGGGTTGAGCCACGCGTCGTGGCGCAAGGTGATGAGCATGTCGTCTTCGCGGGCTCGCTCGAGTGACACGCCTCTCAAGATGATCGGCACTTCATGACCATCCCAGGCTGCTGTCCCCACCACGAGCGCAGCAGTCCACGCACCGGTAGCGGCCACCACGTGTTCCGCTTGAGTCATGATGAGCCCGGCGCGGTGCGCCGCGGATCTGTACGCGGCGTCGTCCCTCATGAGAGTGCTGAGCAGCGTACCTCGGTGGGCAAACAGTTGAGCAAGCCCTGAAGGGTGGGCGCTGTTGATCTCGATGGTGGCGGAGTCCGAGGCTGCAAGATCGCGCAGAGGGGACACCGTGGACGCGGAACGCAACTGTTCGCGCCACTCCGTGAGCGCGTCTGCAACCAGAGCGCGGGAGATATAGTCCACCACTCGACTACCGTAACGAGGCCAGCACGGCGGTGCCGGTTGCCGCGCCGCTCAATCCATGACGCGGCACGCTCCCGGGAACGAGACAGTGCGCGCCGACTTGTTCAGCCGACGCGCACCGTCGAGGGAATTGTGGACCTGCAATGGCGCGTCGTCAATCTCCTGGGCGCCCGCGTGTCAACGAGTCCCTGATGCGTGGGATCACAATGCCGCTCGCGGCCATGTCGGCACGGGTGCGTTTGCGGGCGCCCAACACCCCTGCCACGCCCACTATCCATGGCAGCAGGAGAGACGCAAACGCCAATCGATACTGGTCGAGGGTGTACTCGGTGGTTCCCGGAGCAGCCACTACTTGCAGCACAATCCCTACCAACAGCACGCCCGCAATGGTGGACGTGAAGCCACCCACGTTGACAAATCCAGTGGCTATTCCGAGACGTGCGCTGGGGTTCCAGGTGCGGGCAAAGTCGATACCCACCAACGAAATGGGCCCGCCCGCACCGATCACCGCGCAAAAGAGCGCGAGTTGCCAGAACGGTCTGGGCGTATCGAAGGACAACAGCCCTGCCCATGCGACGGCCGTGCCCATGGCCGATGCCAGCACAATCCACGTGCGACGCAACGGGTGGCGTCCGGTGAGGATCCCTGCGACCGGGCCGGCGATCATGGCTGCGATGGTGAGCACTATGAGCAACCCGCTGGCTTGAGCGCTAGTGAGACCTTGAGCGGTAATGAAGAACGGCACGCCCCACAGCAGTGCAATGGTGTTGGCCGAGAATGGCGGCAAGAAGTGGCTCCAGAAGCCGAGCCTCGTGCCCGCCACAGCCGTGGCTGCCCTCACGGATACCCACATGCGTTGCCGTTGCACGGGTTCGCTTACTTCCTCTACACGAGGCATGCGCACACCCACCGCGGCCACACCTGCTGCTACCAACCCCGCCATTGCGAGCATGCCAAACGCCGCACCCCAACCACCTTGGTGAAGCACCCACGCCACGGGAATGGCCGTGGCGAGCTGGCCGATGTGGCCCATGGTCGCCGTGATTTGCACGAGTACAGGCACACGGCGAGGTGGGAACCATGCCGCCAACAGGCGCGTCGCAGAAATGAAAATGGGAGCGTCGCCTATGCCGAGCACCAGGCGGGCGAGGAGCGCGATCGTATAGTTGCCCGTCACCGCGAGCAGCGCTTGGCCCACCGCCATGAGCAGTGAGCCCGCGAGCATGACCTTCATGGGTCCAAAGCGGTCCAGCAAATGGCCGGCGGGAATCTGCATCGCCGCGTACATCACCACTTGAGCCACGGCCAGCACGGACAGTCCAGCTGCCTCGCTGCCGAAGCGCTCTATAGCTTCCATGCCCGCCACACCCATGGACGTGCGGTGCACTACAGCCACGAAGTAGACCAGAAGCAAAGCCACA
>JAEYYZ010000213.1 GCA_023428185.1 Actinomycetes bacterium | reverse complement strand
TCACGATGCTCTTGGCAGCGCACCCAGGGGCGTCCCCTCGGCCGGTGGCGGAAGCGGCATCGGGCGGCGAATTGTCCAGGATCATGCTTGCGATCGAGGTGTCTCTTGCCGCCGCAGCACATGCCAGATCCGAGGACACTTCAAAGATCGACGGCGCGGAAGTGAGACGGACCTTCGTGTTCGACGAGGTTGACGCTGGCGTGGGTGGCAAGGCGGCGATCGCGGTGGGCGCGCGTCTGTCCCAACTCGCCCGCACCCATCAAGTGATAGTCGTGACCCATCTCGCGCAGGTCGCTGCGTATGCGGACACTCATGTGGTGGTGGAGAAGTCCACTGTGGGCTCAGTGACTTCTTCGTTGGTACGTCCTGTGACAGGCGAGCAACGGGTGGTAGAAATCGCTCGCTTGCTCTCTGGTCAAGAGGACTCTCAAACCGCACGCGCCCATGCGCTTGAGTTGCTTGAGGGCTCGTCCGTGGCACCATGACGGCATGAGCCGACAATCAGGCGACACCGTCGCTATGGGCCAAAGCATCATTGGGCCGCTGCGCGTTGAGGGTCACACGCCCAGCCTTGTGCGCAAAGTGCAGCGCGGAGACATCGTGGTTATCGATGCCTTAGATCTCAACCGTGCCACCGCGGCCGCACTCACCAAGCGCAAGCCAGCGGCGGTGCTTAATGTGCAGCAGTCACTCTCGGGCCGGTACCCGGCAGGAGGCGCGATGCTCCTCGCAGAAGCGGGGATCCTTTTGGTGGATTCGGTCGCCGCAGAGCTGCTTGCAGTACCAGACGGAACCATTGCGACGCTCACAGTCGGGCGCACCGCCGACGCCGCGTTGCGCCACACCAAAGAAACCGTGAAGGCGCGCGCGGACCTTGCCACAGTGGTCGCGGGAGCGGTGGAAGCGACGGGTCACATCCTCGAACGTGACGAGATAATCGAGGCGATGGATGCGGCCCGCGCCGGGTTACCAGCGCAACTGGCATCCTTCACGGCCCATGCGATGGACTCGCTGGAAGCGCTGAACGCCACCATTCTCGATGGCGAGGGCCTCCCGAACATCGGCCTGGATCTCAGGGGTCAGCACGTGCTGGTAGTAGCCCATGGCTTCGAGGCCGCCGCGCAAGTGCGCTCCCTCAAGGCGTACCTCAAGGATCACAAGCCCGTGGTGATCGCGGTGGGCGAGGGCCTGCACACCATCGAGCAACTCTCGCTCAAGGCGGACATTGTGGTGGCTACGGCCGATGACCTAGGGGTTCCGGCGCTGACATCTGATTCGCTCAGGGGTGTCAAACATGTGGTGGCGCACAGCCCGAGTGGTACCGAATTTGCTACCGCCCGCGTGGACGCATTGCCGATGCCGCATTCACGTAGTGATCTCCCACTGTCGAGCGAAGACCTCGCACTTCTCATGGCGCACCACGGTGGAGCGGAACTCATTGTTGCAGCGGGAGTGGACGCCACACTCTTGGACTATGTGGAGAGCGGCAGGGTGCATGCTCCCGCCACGCTCCTCACGCGCATTGCGGCCGCGGGTCACCTGCTTGACGCGCGCGCGGTGAGCGAGCTCTACCGATCGCGGCTCTCGCCAGTGGTGGTCGTCACGGCAGTGGCCCTGGCGTTGAGCGCGTTGGGCGCCGCTTTGTGGCTGAACGATTCCAGCAGGGCGTGGCTCGAGGCCCTTGTGGGGTTAGGGAGTCAAGCGTCGTGAGGGCCGCGGGGCGCCGCTCCGGCGGCGGTGTGGTGGTGCTGGTTGCCGCGCTCGTGTTCGCTCTGGCGCTGGGTGTGATCCTGGGATCCGGCCCGCTCAGGACGGCTTTCTTGGGAGAAGGCGCGCGCGAGGCCGAGGCCCTGCGCGCGCAACTGGCGGAGCGCGACAACGCTGTGGCCGATGCGGCCGCGGAGAATGAGTTGTTGGCCAGGTACCTTGACGAACTTTCCCACGTTGCAGCCGAGGATCGCCTCGCCGACCGCACCATTGCGGTGGTGGTGGCGCCAGGTGTGGATCCTGACGATGCGGATGCGATGGCGAAGGCTTTCACGGACGCTGGCGGGACGGTAGTGGCGACGGCGACCCTCACTCCGCTATGGCTTGACCCCGATCAGGTGGCATTCCGTACCGCGCTTGCCGAGGAAATTGTGGCGGACGTAGGTGTTGCCACGGAACAGACGGCCCCCGAGGCTGTGCTGCAGTCGGCGTTAGTGCAGATTCTGGCACCCACGTTGGGAGGCACCTCCGAAGGTGCGGAGCCGGACCCTGCGTTGCCGCCGGACAGCACGCTCCCTCAAGAACAAGCGGAGGTGTTGCTCACTGTGCTTTCGCGTGCCGGCCTGGTTGAGCTTGAGCGAAGTTCGGCTCCGGCTCCCGACGATGCCGCACCCGGGGTGGCGGAGCCCGACGTGGTGGTGGTGCTCACGCCGGACGCACCGCCGCACGGCGAGGACTTACCTTTTGCGGACAACTCGGCGGCTTTGGCGCGCCTCGCAAGCACCATTGCTGGGAACGGCTTGCCCACGGTGCTCGCTCAAGGAGGCCGAACTACGGGTGACCCGTGGTCTGCCGTTGAGGGCATCCATGGCACATCAACCGATCTCAGCATGGTTGCTCACGCCTGGTCTGCTGGGGGAGCCATCATGGTGATTCTCGCGGCGGAGCGGGAACTTATTGGAACCCACGCGCTTTACGGTGACCCGGCGGCTGAATCTTTGCTTCCCATCCGATAGATACGCAAGATACCGACGGGAATCAGCTGGACCACGGCGAGCCTGAGCCGGACCCCCAGATGCCTGTTACTCTTGAAGTCCGTGGAGAGATCTCGTTTTGAGTCCCGTGCGGACCATGTCACCCGGCACATCTTCGTCACGGGGGGCGTGGTCTCCTCTCTAGGGAAAGGCCTGACGGCTTCCAGCCTCGGCCGCCTCTTGCGGTCTCGTGGGCTTCGCGTCACCATGCAGAAGCTCGACCCATATCTCAACGTGGACCCGGGCACCATGAACCCGTTCCAGCATGGAGAAGTTTTTGTCACCGATGACGGTGCTGAGACCGACCTCGACATCGGCCATTACGAGCGTTTCTTGGACGTCAACCTCTCCGCCACGTCCAACGTCACCACGGGCCAGGTGTACTCCCAGGTCATTGCCAAAGAGCGTCGCGGCGAGTACCTCGGGGACACCGTGCAAGTGATCCCGCACATCACGGACGAGATCAAGCGTCGTATGCGCGCCCAAGCGGGCCCCGACGTGGACGTGATCATCACCGAGATTGGTGGCACCGTCGGTGACATCGAAAGCCAGCCATTCCTGGAGGCAGCTCGCCAAGTCCGCCACGACGTCGGCCGTGATCTGGTGTTCTTCCTGCATGTGTCCTTGGTGCCTTTCATTGGCCCGTCAGGAGAGCTCAAGACAAAACCCACGCAGCACTCGGTGGCCGCATTGCGGTCCATTGGTATACAGCCCGATGCCATCGTCTGCCGGTCCGACAGGGACATTCCGTCCGCGGTCAAAAACAAGATCGCGCTCATGTGCGACGTGGACTCTCAAGCCGTGGTGACTGCCAAGGATGCCCCGAGCATCTACGACATCCCCAAGGTGCTGCACTCTGAGGGCCTCGACGCGTATGTGGTGCGTCGCCTCGACTTGCCGTTCCATGACGTGGATTGGGGTCCGTGGGATGAACTGTTGCGCAGGGTGCATTCGCCGGCGCACCAGGTCGAGGTGGCGTTGGTGGGCAAGTATGTGGACCTGCCAGACGCCTACCTTTCCGTCAGTGAGGCGCTACGCGCAGGCGGTTTCCACCACAATGCGCGCGTAAACATTCGGTGGGTTGCTTCGGACCGCTGCCAAACGCAAGAAGGCGCGCAAGAAGCGCTGGGCGGTGTGGACGCAGTCCTCATTCCGGGTGGCTTTGGGGTGCGCGGAGTTGATGGCAAGGTGGGAGCGGCCCGTTGGGCCCGCGAGAACAAGGTGCCCACGCTGGGCATCTGCCTCGGCCTGCAAGTGATGGTCATGGAGTACGCCCGCACGGTTCTTGGACTGGAAGGTGCCTCGAGTTCCGAGTTCGACGCGACCACGGAGCACCCCGTCATTGCCACCATGGAAGAGCAGCTGGAGTTTGTGGACGGTAAGGGCGACATGGGTGGCACCATGCGTTTGGGTGAGTACCAAGCGGTGCTTAAGGCAGGTTCCGTCATTGCCGAGACGTACGGTGTCACCACGGTGGGCGAGCGTCACCGTCACCGTTACGAGTTCAACAACCAGTACCGTGCACGGCTTGAAGAAGCTGGTTTGGTGGTCTCGGGAGAGTCTCCTGACCGTCAATTGGTGGAGTTCATCGAATTGCCGCGCGAGGTGCACCCGTACTACGTGGCGACTCAGGCCCACCCCGAATTCCTGTCGAGGCCTACCAAGGCGCACCCCTTGTTCGCTGGCCTCATCAAGGCAGCCATCGACGCCCGCGAAGTTCCTGCAGCCGCCCCCGTAGCAACCGCCTCCGCACCGCAGAGCGCACCTGTGGGTGCGTACACCGCACCCTCCGGTTACTAGGCAGGCGAGCGTCCGTGACCATTGAGGACGTCGTTGCGCCTCGCACCGTGGTCAGCACCGCGACCAGCTTTGCAGGCAAGGTGTGGGCCGTCGATACGGATCTCATAGATTTGCCCGACGGCGTGGTTGCCCGTGACTATATCCGGCACCCTGGCGCGGTTGCAGTGATGGCATACGACGGCATCGGCTCGGTGTATCTGGTGAACCAGTACCGCCATCCCGTGCGCCGGGAACTGTGGGAACCGCCGGCCGGGCTCCTCGATGTGGCTGACGAGGATCCGCTAGTAGGTGCCAAGCGTGAACTAGCGGAGGAGGCCGACCTCCAAGCGCAGAAGTGGGATGTCCTCGCCGATTTCTACACCTCGCCGGGTGGTAGTTCTGAGGCAATCCGCATCTACTTGGCACGCGACACTTCCGAGACCCCGCAGGCAGGACGCTTTGCGCGCGAGGCCGAAGAACTGGAAATGACGGGGGAGTGGGTGCCGCTCGCAGACGTGCTCGATGCGATCAGCGCCGGCCGAGCAGGTTGCCCCACGCTCGTGGTCGGAGCGTACGCGCTTGATGCAGCGATTCGGTCGGGTTGGGAAACCCTGCGCTCAGCCGATTCCCCGTGGCCGGGCCGCGAGGGCATTCATAACTAACCCGGGACCCTATCTGTTGCGGACCCGCGCCGCCGAGGCTACCTTGGAAGCGGCTCAGCAGCGAGCCATTAGCGGGAGGGGAAGCAAATGCGAGAAGCAAGGATTGAAAGCTCGGTCAAGGCTCGACAAGGGGGGGTGCTGATCCCGCTCGTGGCGGTACTGGGAGCGCTCCTACTGATCGTCGCGGGGGCGACGACCTCTAGCGCCACCAACACGCCGCTCAAGACCTTGTCGGCAGTCGGTGCGCAAACAGGATCGAACTCATCGGGATGCGCGTTTACCTACGCGCGTTACGCTTCGAGCAACTACGCCAGCACGACGCGAAGCACTGGTTCAAGTTGTTGGCAAGTCAAGGTTCGCCATTCCTGGACCTCAGGCGGAAGCGGGGGATACACCTCGTGGAAGTACACCACATCTGGAACCGTCTATTCTGTGGCGACTGCAACAATTGGTGTCTCCGAACACCGCGGGTGCTGGTACGAGTGCCTCAGTGGCTGGTAGGGCCATCCGTCCCAAGGCTCTAGCGACTGGCACCCTACTCGGATTGATCTGCCTAGCAGGTTGTAGTGGGGTGCCAGCCGATAGCGCCGACGAGAGCATCGGTCCAGCAACTCGCTTCGAAAGTATGGTCGCGACCGCACTCCAAGAGTCGGCCAACAACATAAGTCAGAGTCAGATGGAGATACTTCGACGCTCGGAGACCGAGGGTGAAATGACATTCGCGCTCGTAGAGGAAGCTGTGAACAACGGTTTCGCTTGCATGGAAGCCGTAGGCGCGCAGGGCACATGGTTAGCTCCAGATACTTCTTTGGGCTTTCCGGTCCCGTCATATCGATTCGGCGCGCCATTGGCGCTTCCGGAACACGAGTGGTTGCCAGTCGCGGAAGATTGCTTGAAGAGAGAGTCATCGGTTGTTGAATGGCTGTATCAGATGCAACCGGCCGCAACGTCGCTGAAGGATCAGTACTATCGCGACGTGGTTCGGCCGCAAGTTGTGCAGTGCCTGGAAGACAACGACAAGGTCGTTCCAGAAAACGCTACAAAGGAAGAGATTGACTGGCTCATAGAGGAGCTCTACAACGAGACGTCGGGCGTGACGTGGGTAGATAACGGCGACGGCTCAATGAGTGGCTACGCAACAACCCCGGACAGGGCGGTCCAGTGCTATATCCAGGCCACGTCCTAAGCGCTACGCAGATCCGTGATACATGCCCGTGATCTCGGCACTGCCAAGCACGTGGTCGCGTGAAGCCGTCAGCCAGTCGTAGTAGCTGAACCCGGCCTCAAGGCCCGTGGGGGCGTCAAGTGCCCACACGGTGAAGACGTATCTGTGGTTGGGTCCAGGAGGACACGGTCCAAAGTAGCCATCTGCACCGTCGGCCTGGTTGCGTCCAGGCACGCCGGTAAGCGTGGCGCTAGAGCCGCGGTCCACAGATGTGACGTCCACCGGGATGTCGGTATGCACCCAATGGACATAGTTGCCGGCGGAGGCATCAAGCATCGTGATGGCGACGGCCACCGTGCCCTCTGGCAACTCCTGCCATTCAAGCGCGGGGTTCAGGTTGTCGCCTGAACACTGACCGCCAAAAGCGTTAGCACTGGCCCACGCTTCAAGGTCCTCGCCGTCGGCAAAGTCTGCACTGGTGATGGCGAATCCCACTGGGGCCTCCGGGGTAGGTGATGCGCTCGCGGTGACCGTGGGCGCGGTGAGTGTGGGCGATTCCGCAGGTGCTGCTGAGGAACAGGCGGAAGTGACCAGGGCGATCGCGGTGGCGATCACCAGCAGTGGCGACGTGGTTTTCATGTCTCCATCCTGGTGAACGGCGCCACCAGTAACCTCGTTCCAGCTGATCGTTACGCTTCCGTGATCTGCCTGGCTCCCCGTCACCCGGTAGTAACTACTCGACCGGCCCCGATAGCGTTCCCGTGACGGATGCCTCCGCAAGGATGTGGCCCTGCGCGGCTTCCTTGAACGCCTCTAGATGCAGGTTCTCGCCGGCAAAGGTGGTGTCCAGTGCGTAGACGGTCACCACGATGTCGTGAGTCTCGCCCACCTCAGGGCACGGTGCTATGGGGTAGCGCACCGCCACGGAATTGGTGCCATTGATGCCGGACAACTTGCGCGCCAGTCCATGCTCCACTCCGCGCTCGGTGGGCTCGATGTCGTACTGGATCCAGTAGTTGAACTCCCGCGTGGTGTTGTTCATGACCACCGCGAGGCTCTCGGTGCCCTCCGGCGGCGCCGTCCACTCGAGCGCCACGCTCTCGCCAGGCCCGTCGCACCATGCCAAGCCGGACCCGATGATGGAGTCGTCGAACACCCCGTCTGGGCCAATGTCTGCGCTAGTGACGGCAAAATCCGCTGGGTCCCCGTACTCGATTGCGGGAGACTGGCTCGCCGGAGCCGGGACTTCTGACGTGGAGCTCTGGCTGCCACACGCGGCGAGCAGAGCGGCAAGGGGAAGGATCGCAAGGATCTTCCAAGAAGGTGCGGACATCAGGGTTCCTTTGGTGAGGGGAGAGCCGAAGGCGGCTCACGGCGACCGGCGTAACTAAGTTACGCGACGTACGGTAACAAAGTAATCCGTATCGAGTCAATGGGGCAAGCGCTGTACGCTGGGCGATCGTGAGCACCGAGTCCGTGGGCAAGGAAGTCATCCTTAACGCCGCCCGGCGCACGCTCGTTGACGTAGGCGCGGCCAAACTCACAGTGCGGGCGGTCGCGCAACTCGCGGGATGCTCAACCACGGGCATTTACACGTACTTTGGAAGCAAGCAAGCGTTGCTCGACGCGCTCTTTCTAGAGGCTTTTGCCGACTTTCATGCGACCGTCTACGGCGGGGATGACGCCACGCTCGAAGCCTCCCTCCGGCGCTACCGTCAATGGGCGCTGGAGAACCCGCAAAGGTATCTATTGATCTTCGCGTCGCGCGCCAGCGGCTACCAGCCCTCTGACGATGCCCTTGACGTCGGTCAGGGCTCTTTCGAAGCTTTGGTGGATCGTGTCGCCCTCGACGATCGAGCAGCCGCTGCTTCGTGGGACGCGCGCGGTATCGCGGTGCATCTATGGAGCACGGCGCACGGCTACGTGATGCTCGAGTTGGTAGGGCCGGGAACTTTGTCAGCCGACGCAGTGGCCACCTTTGAGTCCGGCGTGCAGGCCGCCTTGAGCGCCGCGTTGGACCCCGCTGCCTAGGCTGACGCCACCGCAGTCGCAGGGCGCTTGCGACGCAGAAGGTAGTGCGCGGCCGATTGTGCAGCCACGAGCGTGGCGGCCCCCGCCAAGTGGATGCCCACCAGCAACTCAGGCAGTCCGGTGAAGTACTGCACGTAACCAATGACTCCTTGAAGCAACGTGACAGCCAAGAGCACTACCCAGGCCTTGCGCACCTCGTCGCGCTCGCCGTGTGAAACGTCGTTGCGCACCTTCCAGATGATCCACAGCAGCACCGCAACAAACACCCACACCGAGACTGCGTGGACTCGGGCAATGAGCGCGGGGTCCATGGCAAGCCGTTCAGTGGCTGCGGCGTCGCCTGAGTGCGGTCCGGCTCCCGTGGTCAAGGTGCCCAGCACCACCACCAGCACGGTGAGCACGTTGAACACTGCAAGCTCTCGTTTGATACAGCCACCATTGCGGCGCGGAGCTTCGCGGTAGCGCAACGCGAGTTGAACCGCTGCCCACACCAAGAGCATCGAGATCAGCAAGTGGGGCGCCACCACAGCGGGGTTGAGGTCTGTGAGAACCGTGATGCCGCCAATGACAGCTTGAGCGAGCACACCAATGAGCGGCGCCAGGCCCCACCACTTGAGGTCGGGCCGCGTGCGCCGGACCGCGATCGCTACGCCCACGGCGACAACTAGCAACACAAACGTCAGCAACCGGTTGCCAAATTCCACGTAGGCGTGGAACGGCGTCGCCGCCACAAACGCGGGAGTGAAGGAGCCGGGTTCGCATTGTGGCCAGGTCGAACAACCGAGACCGGAGCCCGTAAGCCGCACAGCGCCACCCGTGACGATGATCCCTGCTTGAGTGAAGATGTTGGCGACCGTGAGCAACCGACCGCGCTTGGCCGCAGCGTCGGCTAGGCGATTCCAAGCCCTCCGCAAGCGGCTTTGGGGCGCCTCTGGCAAGGTCTCGGGGGCCGTGGTCACGGCAAGAAGTCTACGTCCGACGCTGTGGGTTGACGTGCGCGGTAAGGCTCCCCTTGCTTGCGGGGAAGGGATTTGGGCACGAGACTGTTACTTAATTCAGATCCAGTTGCGCCTGCGCGTATCCACGCAAGCGTCGCACCCAGGAGGTGAACATGACTACAGACACCACTCGTGAGCGAGTACTGAGCTTGGTCGCGTCCACCGGACCCATCACGGCTGCGACGCTAGCGATCACCCTCAGCGTCACTCCAGCGGCTATCCGCAGGCACCTCACGGCACTCTTTGAAGACGGTTTCATCGCTGAGCAGGACAAGCCCGGTCCATTGGATCGCGGGCGAGGCCGCCCAGCCAAGGCGTACATCGCCACGCCTGATGGCCAACGCGCGCTCTCGAGTGCCTACAGCGATGTCGCCGTAGATGCTGTCCAGTTCATGCGCGCCACCGGTGCGCTTCCAGATTTTGTCGCCAAGCACCAAGCGGATCTTGAGCAATCGCTCGGCGCCGTGGTGGACCCTGCTGCGCCTATCGGTGAGCGGGTCCACGCCCTCGCGGCGGCCCTTGGTGACAAGGGGTACGCCACCTCGGTGCGCCCTGGCCACGGCGGCTACACGGTCCAGTTGTGCCAAGGGCACTGCCCCGTGCAATCCATCGCCGAGGCTGCACCGGAATGGTGCGAAGCCGAAACTCGCGCGTTCTCCAAGGTCTTGGGCGTCCATGTCCAGCGCCTGTCCACTCTTGCTCGCGGTGCGCACGTATGCACCACCACTATTCCGCTCGCTGGTTCCCTTCCAGCGAACGGCACCATGCTCGCCTCCAGCCAGGAAGGACCACGATGAGCACCGAAACCACCCCCATCGCCCCCCCGATGACTCAAGACGAGACCATCGCGTCGCTAGGAAACTACGCGTTCGGATGGCATGACTCCGACGCTGCAGGCATGAGCGCCAAGCGTGGCTTGAGCGAGGATGTTGTTCGCAACATCTCCGCTCTCAAGAATGAGCCGCAGTGGATGCTCGACTTGCGTCTCAAGGGCCTGAACTTGTTCGACAAGAAGCCCATGCCCACGTGGGGTGCAGACCTCACCGGCATTGACTTCGACAACATCAAGTACTTTGTGCGCTCCACTGAGAAGCAAGCCACCAGCTGGGAAGACCTGCCTGAGGACATCAAGAACACCTACGACCGCTTGGGCATCCCCGAGGCGGAGAAGCAGCGCTTGGTTGCCGGCGTGGCCGCTCAGTACGAATCAGAGGTGGTTTACCACCAGATTCGCGAAGACCTTGAGCAGCAAGGCGTCATCTTCCTCGACACCGACACCGGTTTGCGTGAGCACCCGGAGATCTTTGAGCAGTACTTCGGCTCTGTGATCCCGGTGGGCGACAACAAGTTCGCCTCGCTCAACACGGCGGTGTGGTCGGGTGGATCGTTCGTGTACGTGCCCCCGGGTGTGCACGTGGAAATCCCGCTCCAGGCCTACTTCCGCATCAACACGGAGAACATGGGCCAGTTCGAGCGCACGTTGATCATCGCCGACGAGGGCTCTTACGTGCACTACGTGGAAGGCTGCACCGCCCCCGTGTACTCGAGTGACTCGTTGCACTCCGCCGTGGTCGAGATCATCGTTAAGAAGAACGCCCGCGTGCGTTACACGACCATCCAAAACTGGTCCAACAACGTGTACAACCTCGTGACCAAGCGAGCCACCGCGGCCGAAGGCGCCACCATGGAATGGGTCGACGGAAACATCGGCTCCAAGGTCACCATGAAATACCCCGCGATCTTCATGCTGGGCGAGCACGCCAAGGGCGAGACCTTGTCGATCGCCTTCGCGGGCGAGGGCCAGCACCAAGACGCTGGAGCCAAGATGGTTCACGCGGCGCCCAACACGTCGAGCTCCATCGTCTCCAAGTCGGTAGCCCGTGGGGGAGGTCGCACCTCTTACCGAGGCCTCGTGCAAGTGCTTGAGGGCGCCAAGAACTCCAAGTCGAACGTACTGTGCGACGCCCTCTTGGTGGACACCATCTCTCGCTCCGACACGTACCCCTACGTGGACGTACGCGAAGACGACGTTCACATGGGTCACGAGGCCACGGTGTCTCGCGTGAGCGAAGACCAATTGTTCTACCTCATGTCCAGAGGGCTCGGAGAGTTCGAGGCCATGGCGATGATTGTGCGCGGGTTCGTGGAGCCCATTGCGCGCGAACTGCCCATGGAGTACGCACTCGAACTGAACCGCCTCATTGAACTCCAGATGGAAGGATCCGTCGGTTGAGCATCACCACCGATCACAGCAGGGCCACGGCCGACGCCGCCCACACCCACTCCTACAACGGCCTCACGGTCCCGGACAAGTCTCGCGCCGAACGTCTCACCACGTTCGACGCCGAGGCCTTTGGCGTGCCGAACGGTCGTGAAGAGAACTGGAGATTCTCGCCCGTGCGAGAGCTCAAGGCCTTCTTCTCACTCGAGGGTGGTCAAGGACACCTTGCTTGGGAGACTTCACCGCTTCCTGCGGGTGTCACACTCACCGAGGTATCGCCAGCCGATGCCAAGGCCCGTTCAGTGCGAGCCCCAGGTGACCGGGCATCGGCCGTTGCTGTGGAACTCAGCGGGGGAGCCATGGCTCTTTCCGTGGCTGCCGGAACCGTGCTTGATGAGCCCGTCACCGTCACCATGACTGGTGCAGGCGAAGACGTTCGCGGCCACCTGTTGGTGGAAGTGGGCGCGGGGGCCGAGGCGACCATCGTCATTGAGCGCAAGGGCACGGCAACGTACTCCGAGTTTGTTTCCGTCGATGTGGCAGACAACGCTGGACTCAATTTGGTGCTGCTGCAGAACTGGGATGACGAGGCCGTTCACGCTGGTGAGGTGGTGGCTCGCTTGGGCCGCGACTCCCGCTTGCGCGGAACGGTCGCCACTCTTGGAGGCAGGATCGTGCGCCTCAACACCTCTGCGGCCTTCGCGGGCGCAGGCGGCCAGGTGGACCTC
The DNA here is from genome assembly GCA_023428185.1 of Actinomycetes bacterium. Classification (GTDB taxonomy): domain Bacteria; phylum Actinomycetota; class Actinomycetes; order Actinomycetales; family Demequinaceae; genus Demequina. The sequence continues at coordinate 7,222 of JAEYYZ010000213.1, read as the reverse complement.
TTTGGTCTGTACTTTGCCGACTCGGGTCAACACCAGGAGCACCAGCTGTTCGTGGACCACGCCCAGCCCAAGTGCACCTCACGCGTGACCTACAAGGGTGCGCTCGCTGGCGCCAGCGCTCGCACCGTGTGGATTGGCGACGTGCTCATCCGCGCCGCAGCCGAAGGCACCGACACGTACGAACTCAACCGCAACCTCGTCCTTACCGAGGGTGCGCGCGCGGACTCCGTCCCCAACCTGGAGATTGAGACCGGCGAGATTGAGGGCGCCGGACACGCCTCCGCCACGGGCCGCTTTGATGAAGAGCAGATGTTCTACTTGCGCTCGCGTGGAATCTCCGAAGACCAAGCGCGACGCCTCGTGGTGCGTGGCTTCTTTGCGGACATCATCCGTGAGATTGGCGTACCTGCCGTGGAGTCGAGTCTGCTCGAGGCCATCGAGTACGAGTTGGAGCACGTGGAGGAGGGCGCATGAGCGACCAGTTCGCGTGCCTCGTCACCGACCTTGAGCCAGGTAGTGCCCGCCTTGCGGAACTGACCCTGGAGAACGGTCGCGATATCCCCATTGCCATCATCCGTACAGACGAGGGCGACTTCTACGCGATCGACGACTTGTGCACGCATGGCGAAGTATCGCTTTCTGAAGGCGAAGTCCAGGGCTGCTACGTCGAGTGCTGGGCGCATGGAAGCCGCTTTGATGTGCGTACCGGCGAGCCCGATGAACTTCCGGCAATCTTTCCGGTCAAGACCTACCCCGTCCGCATCGACGGCGAGCGCGTGCTCGTGGACGTGGACAACCCCAAAGTTTCAGTGAAGGAGAACGCATGACCACCCTCGAAATCAAGGACCTCCACGTCTCCGTGGAGACGCCCGAAGGCACCAAGGAAATCCTCCGCGGCGTGGACCTCACGGTGAACTCCGGTGAGACGCACGCGATCATGGGCCCCAACGGCTCCGGCAAGTCCACGTTGGCCTACTCCATCGCCGGTCACCCCAAGTACGAAGTCACCAGTGGATCCATCTTGCTGGACGGCGAAGAGGTGCTGGAAATGAGCGTGGACGAGCGCGCCAAGGCCGGCCTCTTCCTGGCCATGCAGTACCCCGTTGAGGTTCCCGGCGTTTCCGTCTCCAACTTCCTGCGCACCGCCAAGACCTCCGTCGACGGTGAAGCTCCCAAGTTGCGCGAATGGGTCAAAGACGTGCGCGCGGCCATGGAGAACCTGCGCATGGACTCCACGTTCAGCGAACGCGGCGTCAACGAGGGATTCTCCGGCGGTGAGAAGAAGCGCCACGAGATCCTGCAAATGGAACTCCTCAAGCCCAAAATCGCCATCCTGGACGAGACTGACTCCGGCCTGGACGTTGACGCGTTGCGCATCGTCAGTGAAGGTGTCAACCGCGCCAAGGAAACCACGGGTGCTGGCGTGCTCCTCATCACCCACTACACGCGCATCCTGCAGTACATCAAGCCTGATTTTGTCCACGTGTTCGTGGCGGGCAAGGTTGCCGAGCAGGGCGGTGCAGAGCTTGCCGAACGCCTCGAAGCCGAAGGCTACGACCGCTTTCTAGCGGAGGTCTAGGTCACTCTCATGCGGGACGTGCGGGGCGACTTCCCTCTGCTGACCAGAACGGTTCGTGGGGACAAGCCGCTCATCTACTTGGATTCGGCGGCAACGTCGCAGCGCCCTCACGCGGTGCTCGATGCCGTGGCCGAGTTTGAGACGCGTCACAACGGTGCCGTCCAGCGCGGTGCGCACTTGCTTGCTGAGGAGGCCACGGAGGCCTTTGAAGCCGCTAGAGCGGCTGTAGCGCGGCTTGTGGGCGCCGCCGATGCTCGCGAGATCGTGTGGTCAGGGAACGCCACGGCCGCAATCAACCTGGTAGCGAACGGCATTGCCAACGCATCGGCCGGTATTGGTGGCGAGGAATCGGCCAGGTTCCGCGTGGGACCAGGCGATTCGATAGTCGTCACTCAAGCCGACCATCACGCCAACCTGGTGCCGTGGCAGCAGCTTGCCGCACGCACGGGAGCGCAACTGAGGTGGATTGAGGTTGACCACGACGGTGTGCCGCGCCTTGAGCAGTTGGCTACGGTGGTGGACGCCTCCACGCGTGTGCTTGCGTTTGGCCACGCCTCCAATGTCACGGGTGTGATTGCGGACGTTGCAGCGTTTGTAGAGCGTGCGCGCCAGGTGGGTGCCTTGACGGTGTTGGATGCCTGCCAGTCAGTGCCGCATCTGCCCGTGGACGTCCAGGCCCTGGGCGTGGACTTCATGGCGTTCTCCGGGCACAAGATGCTCGGGCCTACAGGAGTGGGCGCGTTGTGGGGGCGTGCGGAGTTGCTCGATGCCTTGCCGCCGTCACTCTTTGGGGGTGGCGCGGTCAAGACGGTCACGCTCGAGGCAACCACATGGCACCCGGCGCCCACACGCTTTGAAGCGGGCTCCCAGCCCGTAGCGCAGGTGGTGGGCATGGGTGCCGCAGCCGAATACCTCATGGCGATTGGCATGGATCAGGTAGCCGCTCATGAACAGTCGCTTGCCGCGCCGTTGCGAGAAGGCGTCGCGGCACTTCCCGGCGTGCGCCTCCTCGGGCCCGTGAACGCTCCGCATGGAGTGTTGGCGCTCGCCGCGGTCACGGTGGATGGAGTTCACCCGCACGACGTGGGCCAGGTCTTGGACGATGCTGGGATAGCCGTGCGCGTAGGTCATCACTGCACGCAGCCCCTCCACAAGCACTTCGGCGTGACGGGTTCTACGCGCGCCAGTGTGGGGATTTACAACACCCGTGACGACGTTGACGCCTTTATAGACACCGTGAGCCAGGTGCGAGCCTTCTTTGGAGCCAGTTGATGAGCGATCTTGAACAGATGTACCAGCAAGTGATCATCGATCACGCACGCGAGGCACACGGTCGCGGTCTCAAGGCCCTCGATGCCATGCACGTGGGCGAGTCGCACCAGGTCAACACCACGTGCGGCGATGAGGTCACGTTGCGTGTGGGCATCCAAGACGGAGTGGTCACGGGCCTGGCGTGGGAAGGGAGTGGTTGCTCCATCTCCCAGGCCTCGGTGTCGGTACTCAACGACTTGGTAGTGGGAGAGACCCAAGAGCGCGCCGATGCCGCATATGAGGCATTCAAGGCGCTCATGCACAACAAGGGCGTACCTCTCGACGAACACTTTGAGGACCTCTTGGGAGACGCCACCGCCTTTGTGGGCGTAGGCAAGTATCCTGCGCGTATCAAGTGCGCGCTACTGGGATGGATGGCGCTGCGAGATGCCCTCGCACGTGCGGAAGGAGCACACCATGGCTGACAAGGTTTCCACTGCGGTAGATGTAGAGGAGGCATTGCACGATGTCATTGACCCCGAACTGGGAATCAATGTCGTCGACCTAGGCCTTGTCTACGGCGTGCAACTGGACGAGAACCAACATGCCGTCATTGACATGACTCTCACGTCTGCCGCATGCCCACTCACGGATGTCATCGAGGACCAAACAGCTCAAGCGCTTGATGGTGTGGTGGACGGTTTCCGCATCAATTGGGTGTGGATGCCGCCGTGGGGGCCCGACAAGATCACCGTTGACGGTCGCGAGCAGCTCAGGGCACTGGGCTTCAACGTCTAGCCCATGCCGGCCACACATGTGGCGTTGATTCGGGGAATCAACGTGGGCGGCAAGAACCCGGTGCCCATGGCTGTGTTGCGCCAAGCGCTCACAGACCGCGGATTGGGTGGAGTCCAGACCTACATCCAGTCCGGGAATGTGTTGGTGGATGCGCCGGAGCTCACCTCAGACGAGGTGAGCTCGCTGGTAGAACTCGCATTGCAAGAGTCCTGTGGTGTCACCACGCCGGTCATGACCGTCACCGCGGCCACCATACGTGCGGTGGTGTCCCACGCTCCCGCCGAGTACCTAGCCGGTGCCGATGCCTTTCACAGGGACGTGGTATTTCTCCACTCTGCGCTGCCCATGGAGCGGGCGTGGTCCGTGGTCCGGTTGCGCGGGGGAGTGGACGAAGCTTGGCAAGGCGATCAAGTCATCTACTTTCGGCGACTGAGCGCTGAGCGCACCAAGAGCAAACTCACTGCCATCATCGGCACGCCCGAATATCAGCAGATGACAATCCGCAATTGGCGCACTACTCAAACCTTGTGCGCAATGGCGGACAACTAGCGACCCACCACTCCAAAGAGGTCACACGAGGCGACGGTGCCGTTGTTGTAACCGCTCACAAAGGCTTCCGCGCGTTGTGCAGAGGTGCCGTGCGTATAGGTGTGGGGATTGGCCTGGCCGCCCACCGTCTCTTGAATACGGTCATCGCCCACGGATTCGGCAGCGGCAAGAGCGTTCTGCAATTGCTCGTCGGTGATGGGCTCGAGGAAGGGCAGACCCGTTTCAGGGTCAGGAACCGTGGCGGCGTTGCCTACCCAGACACCTGCCAAGCAGTCCGCCATCAACTCGACCTTGACAGTGTCCGAATTCGGACCAGTGCTGGTGCGATCCGCAATGTCAAAGATGCCCAGGGTGTTCTGAATATGGTGGCCGTACTCGTGCGCCACCACGTAAGCCTCGGCGAGGTTGCCTTGCTCAAAGCCGAACTGGCTGAGTTCCTGGAAGAAGGTGGTGTCCATGTACAAAGTCTCGTCAGGCGGGCAGTAGAAAGGCCCGGTCTGTTGCGTGGCTTGGCCGCAACCGCTTGACGTGGACTGGTCAAACACGACCACGCCGGGAAGGCGGTTGTTGACGCCCACGGCAGGCAAGGCGTCGTTCCAGTACGCATCGAGCGATTCGATGGTGGCCAGCACGCGGCAATCCGCGTACTCGTTTGCCGAGGCTCCTGTGGCACACCTTTGCTCAAAGTCCTGTTGTTGTGTGGCATCGTCCGGGCCTGCCGCGCCAGGCCCATTGGAGCCACTGTCTAAGCCAATGGTGGACGGATCGATGTTGAACAGCATGAGTAGCAACACCATGATCAAACCGCCGATGCCACCGCCAACAGCAACGCCGCCTGCGCCGCCGCGTCCCCTGCGTTGAACGCGGCTGGGATCGAGCCGAGTGCCTTCATTGAACGACATGGTGCCTCCTTGAAACACAACTTACCGCGCCGGTTGGGGAACCGGGTCTTTTGGTGGCGCTATGACACCGCGGCTTTGCGGGTGCGGGGCTCTGGCGCGGCATCGTCTGCGATTCCCCGTGCGTGAAGAGCTTGGCCCAAATCCAGGGCAAATCCCACTGTGCGCGTGGCCGTGGGGGTGAGAAGCCCACGGATGCTCCGTTCAATACCGCGGGCCCGTAGCGCTTGCTTGGACTGGGCCATGATCTGCGCTACTTCAGGGATGACGCGAATCACTATGGAGAACATCAAGCCGGGGATGGCCGGCGGCACTATGCGCCGGAACGGCCGCGCGGCAGCGGCAGCCAAGTCCAGCATTTCACCCATGGGGGTGGAGCCTGTGACGGCCAGTGAGAGCGCAAAGATCCCTACCAAGTCCGTTGCCATGTCCACGGCCTCAGCCATGTCGATGCGCCACGCCGTATACGCAGACGCGAGTGCGGCGATCACGACAATGCCTGCCATGGCGCGGACAGTTCGCCACAGCGGGGGGAGCACGCTGATGAGGATGAGAATGGCTGCCACGGCCATGCCTGCGGCAGAGATGGGGTCACTCACTATGAGCGTGCCAATGGTCCATGCAAAGAGAATCAGAATCTTGACCCACGCTGGGAAGCGGTGCATGGGTGTGTGCCTGGGGCGGTACATGCCCAGGAAGTTCACGACACTGACCCCACGGAACGTTGGAACATCAGTTCGCGGTAGAAACTCACTGCCTCCACGGGCGCACCGTCGTACACCACGGAGCCGTCATCAACCACAAGGGTGCGCTCGGCACGCACAGCCGCTTCAAGGTCGTGAGTGACTTCGATGACTTGGATGGGAAGCGCATGCAACAAGGCCCCCACGTGGGCGCGCCAGCGAAGGTCCAAGAGAGTTGTGGGTTCGTCCGCGATGACCACATTCGGCGTGGTGGCGAGAACCCCTGCCAAGGCGAGCAATTGGCGCTGGCCGCCAGAAAGCGCGTTGACAGAGACATCCGCCTTGTCGCCCAAACCGATTTCCTCCAGGGCTGCAATTGCTGCAGCAGCGCGCTCCTTCTTGTCGCCGATGACGCGGCGCAGAGACAACGAGATGTCCTCTACCGCCGTGGGCATGATGAGTTGCGCCGAGGGGTCCGTAAACAGGAAACCCACTTTGCGTCGCACCAACGCGCCATGCTTGCGTGTGTCGAGTCCGTCCACCGTCACCGAGCCCTCCAACGGCAGCACGAGCCCGTTGATAAGCCTCACCAACGTGGACTTCCCCGAGCCGTTGGCTCCCACTACGGAAATCCGTTGCTCAGTGAGCTCAAGAGTGGTGGGGTGGAGGATGGTCACGCCTGAATCGGGCGCAACAACAGTCGCGTCCTTGAAGTGGATCATGGTTCCAGGCTAAGCGTTGGAGGCGGGTGCTACGGCATCGGTGCGCGCGCCGGTCTCCTTGGGACGGGCAGGGGTAGCGATCAACCAGGGATAGGCCCTGTGAACCGCTGCCGCAATAGACGCTGCCAAGAACAGCTTGATGATGTCGCCTGGCAGGAACGGGGCCGCTATGGCGAGAGTGTCACCCAAGCTTGTCCCCAACCGAACCGACAGCCACGTGTAGCCAATCACGTTGAGCACCACCAGTGAACCCACCGCACACGCACCCACGATCCCTACGAAAGTCAACGAGTGTGACCTGTGCAGACGGCGCACCATCCAGCCGGTGACGAAGGCGGCAAACACAAAGCCGATCAAGAACCCGCCGGTGGGCCCGGCCCATGCTGAGAACCCGTACTTGTGTTGAGCAAAAATCGGCAAACCGGCCGTACCCAGGATCAAGTACACGACCACAGCCGCCGCGCCGCGCCAGGGCCCCAACACCGCGCCCGCGAGCAGTACGGCAAAGGTCTGGAGCGAAATGGGCACTCCCGCCTGCAAAGCGACTCCCGGCCAAATTGTCGAAGCGGCGATCAACCCGGCAAACACGGCAACGAGGGCAATGTTGGTGGGACTCAAAGCGTGGCGCGCGTCCATGTGTCTCCTTGCGATAATGATTCGGCGGCAACCATACCGTCCCCACAAAGAACTGCCCTCGTTTGGCATGCCTACCCCGGAATCCTTGTGGGACTGCTACAAAAT
>JAEYYZ010000178.1 GCA_023428185.1 Actinomycetes bacterium | reverse complement strand
GGGGTACTCGGTGGCCACAAAGGCCTCGAGATCCAAGCGAGTTGCTGTGGCCACGGTCATACCTTCACGACGAAGGACCGGCCCGCGCGGGTTGACACGGCTCGTGAGGTTGAGCGTAGGGCGAAATATAGGGTTACCGCTAGGGTTCCGCGCGGGACTAACGTCCGATACTCTTCGCTCAGACTATTCAGCGCTGAGGATGGGGAATTGTGCTTGCCGTGACACACACCATGGGCCGCGTGGAGCGTGCCTTGGTCTTTACCAGCGCCATTGCATTGGTGGCAGTGCTGGCCGTGGTGGGACCGTTCAGTTCCCAAGCCTCCGCAGCGACCTTTGAAGTGGACTCTGCTCAAGAGTTCGTGGATGCGGTAGCGGACATCAACGGCATGGACGGTAACCACGTCATCGAAATCGTTGGAGACATCGATTTCACTGACATTCACACAGTGGTGCTGGCGTTCAACAACGGCGTTGACCCCAAGAACGTCACCATTGAGGGCAACAACGATGCCAATGGCGGCGGGTACAGGATCTCTTGCGACACCGAAGCCGGCAATTGCGAGGCCTGGCTGGACAGCCAAATTGGCCCCAACGGGAGCCTCACGGTGAGCGGCGTGCTGGTGTCTGGATTTGCTGAAGGCGTGATCGTCAACCAAGGAACCCCCCTGACTATCCGTGATTCACGCTTTGAGAACAACGGCAACTTTGGCGACACCGGCCCCGGTTCGCCCGTGCACGGTGGCGTGTTAAGCGACTACTCCTCGTTCAACAACTACGTCATCAATGTCCACGACTCAGCTTTTGTGAACAACCTGGTGACAGGCGGCAATTCCTACGGTGGTGCGGTCTCCGTGAGTCACGAACTCAACATCACCAACACCTTGTTTGAGGACAATTCGTCGTACGGTGTCGCGGGCGATGGTGCAGGCGGTGCCATCAGCGCATACAACGTGTACGTGGGAATCTACAATTCTCAGTTCATCGGCAACGATGCCGTGGCGAGCCCTGACAGCCAATACGGCCTGGGTGGTGCCATCTCGGGACACCAGGCAGACATTGAGATCGAAGACTCTTACTTTGAGAACAACACGGCGTCTGGTGGCGGTGGGGCGATCCACAGCAACGCGAACTCGTATGTGGGTCTCTATGACAGTACGTTTGTAGCGAACCACGCTGACTCCCAAGGCGGTGCGGTAGCGATCCTCGGCACAGGGGGTCAAGACAGTGGCTATGTCTCGGGTGGAACGTTTATTGGAAACAGCTCGAACTTCAGGGGCGGTGCCGTCTACGTGTACAACACCTATTTCGAGGTCTGGGAAAGCCACTTTGAGGCTAACGTGGCCTCCTCCGCGGGCGGTGCCATCGTGGTTGACGAGTCCGAGGCGGGGATATGGCGGTCCTTGTTGGTGGGCAACGAGGCCTCTGTAGGTGGTGCGTTGAGCGGCATTAACGACAGTTTGATCGCTGTGGACTCGTCCACCCTGACTGAGAACGAGGCCTTTGGGGGAAGTGCGTTGTGGATGTCGTTCTCCGAGGCGGCATTCACGCACGCGACCATCGCAGGCAACCAGTCCACCAACCAAGGACCCATGCAGGGCATTCCTGGTGGCCAGATCGGTGCGCAGTACGCCGAGGTCTCGATGACGAACACGGTCATCGTGGAACCCACTAACGGTGGCGCTAACTGCGGTTACTTCTCGATGACGCTCAACACGGGCGGTCACAACTTCTCAGACGATGCCTCGTGCGGCCTCACGGATCTTTCAGACATCGCGGAGGAGGGGGCCGACGCCCAATTGGGTCCGCTGCAGTTCAACGGGGGCGACACGTTCACCATGGTCCCCGACCAAGGCAGCCCACTCGTTGACGCGATCGGTGACGAGGGCTGTGTCATGGAGACGGACGACCAGCGCACCGTGATGCGTGCGCAGGGCGACGCGTGCGACATCGGCGCTGTGGAAACGTTGGCTCCCATCTACCGTGACGTGGTGACCCCGGGCGGTACGGTCTCGTTCCGCATCCTCAACGCCGTTGAAGGCGAGGGCCTGCCCGAGCTGGAGGCCATCCCGCTCAACACTTTGACTCCTGCGGCGCCTGCGAGCGTGGCCTTCCCCTACGGGGCTCAAGGCTTGCGGATTGCGACGTGGCGCGAAGGTTGGCCAGTAGACGTCGACGTCTACACGCCCGCGCCCACTACCCAGTTCTGGAAGCTCCTTGACGGCACGTGGCAGCAGTACCCCGCCACGCTGCATGGCACCACGTGGAGTTTCCGTCTCATTGACGGTGCTGACGGCGACAACGATGGCGAAGAGAATGCGATCATTGTTGACCCCATAGCACTGGGTGCTGCGGCGGCATTCACCGGCTAATCCGGGCCTATGAGCGTGGTCCGCGCCGCGTTTGGTACGGTGTGAAAGAAGTCACACCGAATCGCGTCATAGCAGGCAGACAAGCCGCTCTCATGGTGTAGCTGAGGGAAAGGCGGATGTCATGTTCAACAGGCACAATGGATCGGACCGGGTCATGGAAGCATCGTCCGGCTCCTTGTCGATGCCCCAAATGACCTTTATGCCAGAGGCTTTGCCTGAAGGTGCCGCGCCCATGGGGTCCAACGATTCGTGGATCGGTGGCGACGAGGTTGACCAGAGCAAGATGTTTTACACGGGAGCTCGCCTCACTGGGCAAGCCCGTCCGCGCGTCTAGCGCGTAGGCTTCACTTGCGGCCACATAGCCGCGGACCTGACTCGGAGGCCATGGTCGTGAAGCATCATCGTGCGGTAACACTTGCCGATGTTGCGCGCGCCGCAGGGGTTGCCAAGTCCACCGCGTCATATGCGTTCTCTGACCCTTCACGCCTTGCCCCCGCCACCACGGCGCGCGTGCTGCAAGCGGCACTCGAGTTGGGGTATCAGGGACCCTCTGCGCTAGGCCGAGCCTTGGCATCGGGCCGTACCCATGTGGTGGCCGTAGTGACCAAGGCTCTTCTGCTTGCGCCTGAAGAGGACCCCTTCGCCCTGCAAACCATCGACGGTCTCTCCCGCGAGTTGCATGAACTGGGTTATGGCGTGCTGCTGTTGCCGCCCATCGTCAACGAGAACGCCGCGCGCCTGCATGCTGCCGCGATCTACGACGCGGTGGTGAGCGTGCGCAGGCTCACGCACCTTCAAGAGACCGATGCCGTGCTCGCCACGAGGGGTGTGCCGTGGATTCGGTTGGATTCCGGTTCTGACGAGTACCGGGCGATCTCTGGCCAGGACGATGCCGCCACGGCGGATTTGCTGCGTCACCTTGCAGGATTGGGCCACAAGCGCATCGCGGCGGTGTCGTTGCCGTTTGAGGGCGGCGATGTGGAGCCGCTCATGTTTGAGGGCGCTGACGTTCGCGAGTTGCTCAACACTTTGGTGCAGCGTGTGACGCCTCATGTGCCAAGGTCGAGGTTGCGCGGATTCATGGGTGCGGGCATTGTGCCCACGCGTGTCGC
>JAEYYZ010000057.1 GCA_023428185.1 Actinomycetes bacterium | reverse complement strand
GTGGAGACCAGGCAGACGTCACGCTCGATATTCAGGAGCTTTCGGCCGCATACCTCGGAGGGGTTTCTCTTGTGGCCGCGGCGGGTGCGGGCCTGGTTCAGGAGCACCGTGAGGGTGCCGCGGCTCGACTGAGCCTTGCGTTCCAGGCCAGCGAACAGCCGGTCTGCAACTACGCGTTCTAGCGCTGGGTCTCGTAGTCCAGCATTTGGTCGATCCGCCGCTGGTGGCGCTCGTCGCCGCTGAATGGCTCGGCAATGAAGGCATCGGCTATGGCTGTAGCTTCCTCGAGCGAGTGCATGCGCGCGCCTATGGACCCAATCTGGGCGTCGTTGTGCTGGCGTGCAAGTTTGGCTGTCTCCACGGACCACACCAGGGCGGCGCGGATCCCTGGCACACGATTGGCGGCAAGTTGCTCGCCGTTGCCCGACCCACCAATGACGATGCCCAGGTCGCCTGGGTTCTCGGCCACTGACTCGGCCGCAGAGATGCAGAACGAGGGGTAGTCGTCGAGCGCGTCGTACGTGAACGCACCATGGTCGACGACTTCCACCCCTGAGCCTTCAAAGTGTTCGCGCAGGTGTTCCTTGAGTTCGAATCCGGCATGGTCGGCGGCGAGGTGAATGCGCATAGGGACATTGTGCCAGGCGGCTCGTACGCCATACGTTCCTCTTGTCCCGGCTAAGCCGCACCACTATGGTTGCCACGGCGAGCACGCACGGGAGTGTTCTGTCACAGGCGCGCCGTGAGGGGAGTCAACATGCGCGTGGGTCGTCACCACTGGGTAGGCACCTGGCTGCGGGTGGTCAACACACTCGCGACAGCCTTAGTGGCCGGGGTTGTCTGCGCAAGCGGCGCGTGGGCCACCACACCAAGCCCAGACACCCCAGAGCAAACCCAGTACCAAATTCGCTGGGACGGTTCCGCCACCGCCCGCACCATCCCCCGGGGTGATCCGGGCGCGGAGCCCGCGGTGGAGACCAAGGAGGGCCCTGCCGAACTGATCTTGACCTGCTCGTGGGACGCTGACTGGACGTGCCGCCTCGAAGTGACGTTCGAGACCGTGACGGACTCCCCCACGTCCAACCTCAACACCATGCGACAGCGCATTGACGACATCGACAATCTCAGCACCATCTCCGCGGAGCGTCCCGCAAGTGGTGACATCTGCCAAGGGGATGAGACAGAAGATTTGCTGGCGCGGTTGACGGCCACTGGAACTCTCGCGGTCGAGGGCGCACAGGTGGTGATGCTCAGTGATGGCTTCTACCAAAGGTGTGAGGGCGTCACGGAGGGGATCGTGGCAAGTTTGCAACACGGTCGCGAGTTTGTCTTCGAAGGAGCGAGCGCCACTGGGGACTTGTGCTTATTGCAGGGGCTCACCGTCTGCATCAACGGCTTGCCCTTAGTGGAGGTCACCCCTCAACCACTGCTACCGGTGGAGACACTGGAACCGCAACCGCCTCTAGCGAGCACTGCCCCGTCGGCGAGTGAGTTGGGCACGGGTTCGGCAGCGGCACCGAGCGTGCTGAGCGCGCTGCCTCCCGTGCAGGAGGTGGAACTCACGGTTGTGCAGGTATGCCTAGCGGCAGCGGCAACGGTGGTCTTGTCACTCTTGGTGGCTTGGCCCAAGAAGCTCTACGCCTCCGCCATTTCCGGCGCTCCCGCTCGATGGGCAGAGTTCACCGCGTGGCTCGCCGCAGGACGTGGGCCAGTGCGAAGGCGTCTCGCCGCGGCTGTGGTGCCTCCCAAGAAGTCCGAGTCTGGGGCGAGTTCTGACGCGGCAGCAACTCCGGAACCGGTGCATGAGAAGAGCGACGCAATCGGCTCGCGTGCGTGGCTCATCGCGTCTGCCGGGGTGGTGGCCGCGGCGGTGGTGTCCGCCTTTGTGGACCCGGAGATCGGCTTCAACTGGGGCTCCGTGCGCTTGCTGCTGAGCCTGGCCGCCAGCTTTCTGCTGAACGTGGTGGTGGGTTGGCAAGTGGCCATCTTCTTTGCCAAGCGCCTGTCTCCCGGAGTTGCCACGTCGTACACCTTCAAGCCGTGGAGCCTGCTCATCGTGGCTCTCACGGTGGCGGTAGTGCGCGTCACTGGGCTCGAGCCCGGCATGGTGTTCGGCCTCGTGGCCGGCGTGGCCATCGGTCGCTTGGCATCGCAAGCGGTGGAATCCAAACTCGCCTTGGTGCAGACCGCGTACGCGTTTGCGTTGGGCCTGGTGGGCTGGGGCATCTATTCCGCAGCCGCCCCGAGCCTGCAAGGCAATGGCAACGTGTTCGCGCAATTGTTCCTTGACACGGCATCGGGCCTGGCTGTGGCAGGTTTTGCGGCGGCTCCTCTCGCGCTTCTCCCCGTTGCTGGAATGGGCGGTTCCAAGGTGTACGACTGGAACAAGCGCGTGTGGTTCGCGCTCTACTCGGCGGGCTTGCTGGGCTTCCTTGTGGTGCTCATGCCCATGCCCACCAGCTGGAGCACCGTGGATGTCGCGCTGAGTGTGTGGATCGGCGTGTATCTCGTCTATGCCTTACTCGCAGTGGCCCTGTACCTGGGCATCGTGCGCCCGTGGGACAAGTCCGGTTCCGAGGCATCGGCAGAAGGTGTGGATGGCGAGGTCTAGCGCCTGCGTGCCCACGCCCTCCGCGAAAACGCGCCCCGGACTGCGCTCGCACCCATAAGGTGGCTCCCATGAGCGACCCCACCTCCGCACCCGCGCCCGCAGGCCCCACCAGCCTTGATCAGTCCAGTTTCTCCCCCACCGTGCGTCCTCAAGATGACTTCTTCAGGTACGTCAACGGCCCGTGGTTGGAGACCCACGTGATTCCGGACGACAGGGCCGCGGACGGTAGCTTCCACGCGTTGAGGGACGATGCCGAGGCGCACGTGCGCACCATCATCGAGGAGGCGGGGCCAGACACCACCATCGGCGCGCTGTACGCGAGCTTCATGGACACCGAACGTGTGGATGCTTTGGGCACCGCACCGCTCCAACCTGACCTCGATCTCGTGGACGGGGCGGCCAATCACCGCGCGTTGGCCGCCGCGTTAGGCACTCTCGAAACCACTGGGGTGGGCGGCGTGCTTGGTTTCTACGTGTTCGCGGACAAGCGTGACCCGCAACGCAATGTGGTGTACCTCGAGCAAAGCGGACTAGGACTTCCCGACGAGGCGTACTACCGCGAGGACCTGCACGCTCAAACCCGCGAGAAGTATGTGGCGCACATTTCGCGCATGGCTACGCTCGCTGGCCTAGACGTCGACGCGGCGACCGTAATGGCCTTTGAGACTGCCCTGGCAGCGCATCACTGGGATGTGGTCCGCAGGCGCGAAGCCGACCTCACCTACAACCCCACCACCTTGAGTGACCTTGAGACCGACGCGCCTGGGTTCGCGTGGCAAGCCTGGGCCGATGCCGTAGGCATGCCGGCCGAGGCCCATGGCTTGCTCATTGCAGACGAACCGACCTTCTTCACCGGCGCTGCTGAGTTGTGGGCGGCGACGGATCTAGAGACGCTCAAGCAGTGGGCTCGCTGGCACGTGCTGAGCGCGCGCGCCGCGTACCTCACTCAAGAAATCTCGCGCGCCAACTTTGAGTTCTACGGCACCGTCCTTTCTGGGGCGCCTCAACAACGCGACCGCTGGAAGCGTGGAGTGGGGTTTGTGGAAGGCGCCGTGGGTGAGTTGGTGGGGCAGGAGTACGTCAAACGGCACTTCCCGCCCGCGTACAAGGCCGAAATGCAGCAGTTGGTGGACAACCTCGTGGAGGCGTACCGCGAGTCCATCACCTCCATCACCTGGATGACCCCGGAAACCAAGAAGCGCGCACTGGACAAGCTCGATGCCTTCACACCCAAGATCGGCTACCCCGACAAGTGGCGCGACTACACCGGCCTTGAGGTGAGCGCAGATGACCTGCTGGGCAATGTGCGCGCCACGAACCGCTTTGAGCAGGAATGGGAGTGGTCAAAGATCGGCAAGCCGGTGGACAACACCGAGTGGCTCATGACGCCGCAGACCGTCAACGCATACTACTTGCCCACTGGCAACGAGATCGTATTCCCGGCGGCCATCTTGCAGCCTCCGTTCTTCCACCCAGAAGCCGACGACGCGCTCAACTACGGTGCCATCGGCTCGGTGATTGGACACGAGATTGGCCACGGTTTCGACGACCAAGGCAGTAAGTACAACGGCAGCGGCAGTCTCGAGGACTGGTGGACGGAGGCGGACAGGGCCGCATTCATGGAACGCGCCACTGTGCTCATTGAGCAGTACAACGGCTACTCGCCCGCTCAATTGGGCGACGAACACAAGGTGAACGGCGCGCTCACAGTGGGCGAGAACATCGGCGACCTCGCGGGAGTGGAGATCGGGCTCAAGGCGTACCGGATGGCTTTGGGCGGTTCCTTTGACGATGCGCCGGTAATCGATGGCCTCACCGCGGTGCAGCGCTACTTCATTGGCTACGCACTCACCGAACGCACCAAGCGCCGTGACGAGGCCGTCATCACGCAGATCAACACGGATCCTCACTCGCCCGAGGAGTTCCGCATCAACGGCGTCGTGCGCAACCTCGATGAGTGGTACGAGGCCTTTGACGTGCAGCCCAGCGACGAGTTGTATCTGGCTCCAGAGGACCGCGTCTCGATCTGGTAGGCGACGCTAGACCCGCTAGAGCTGGACGTGCGCGTCGGCGCGGAGCAATGACTCAAGCGCGCGCTCACGCTTCACCAGTTGCTGCGGTCGCATTCGAGCCGGGGCCGATGCCTTGGTCCCTGCCCGTCCCTTGCGGACGGCAACACTGAGCGCCCGGGGGGTGCGCTCCTCTACGAACAACTGCGGATCCGCGATGAGCAGTAAGAGTGCGTCCGTCTCACCATGTGCTGCGATAGTGGGCGCCGAGGCTGAATCGCTGGTGTCTGGAGCGTCGCTCCACGGCGCGTCTGCCGCCAGAGGCTGACACGCTTCCCCACCGCCGCGTCCTTGAGAGCCCAAACTTCCGCCCACGGCCGGTCCATGGTTGCCCGACCCTGCCTCGCCAGCACACGCGCCGCTGACATCGACAACCGGCAGGGCACCAGCGGCCACGTACGCGTTCGATACGGTTTGCGCCCCGCCCGCGGAGGTGACTCGCAGACCCACCCATCCTGGGGTGACTGCTCCGGCTTCGGCGGTGAACGCGGGGCCATCGGCGCTGTACTCAAACACACCGTCGTGATCAAGGTCCCACTCGTATGTCAAGGCGGACGATCCGTAGGAACCTCCTGCATCAAGCGTGAGTTGGCCCGCAGACGTCAACGAATACACCGCTCCGGCCCACGCGTAGGGCACGGTCGCCAAGCGCTGCACGGAGGTGCGCACGGCATCGGCCGCTTCGTTAGGCGTGGGAGCCCAGGTGTACTCACCGGCGAGGGCGAGCGGTTGCTCCCCCGTGTCGACAACCGCGGTAGTAGCTACTGGCTTGCCACCATGCTCTGCTCCGGAGAACAGAGAAGCGAGGTCGCCCACTCCGTCAGAAACATCTCCTACGAACAGCACTTGCTGAGTGGCGTTCCACCGCGCGCTGAGTTCAACTTCGCTGGCCTCATACCAGGGGACATCACTCGTGGCCCCTTGTGAAACCCAGGCCTTGAAGTCTGGCACATCAAGCCCACTGGCCACCACGCGCCGTTCAAGTCCTACTCCGTCCACCGCGGTGCGTTGCTCAATGACGCTCAGACGTGCCCCTGTCAGATGCTCACCAAGGGACTGCGCAAAATCACTCAGCACACGCGGCTCCCCGTTGCTCACCAACGCGATGTCCCGCGCGGGCGCTTCTCCGCCTGCACCGAAATCACCAAACGAGGACACGTAGTGCGCGATCGCCGCGTGACCTTCGGGCCGGAAGTGGTACCACTCGTCTTTGACCGTGGTCTCAAAGGCTTCGGCGATCCACCGGTGAGGGTTGGCAACGGCGGGGCGGGCATCGGCCTCATGCCCACGGAAGAGCTCGGTAATCCCGTCAAGGTAGGTCACAAAACCCGGGCCGTAGGCAGCGTTCGCCGCGTCCACAGCGGCCCGCTGGGCAGCGGCGCCCTCGGTGAGCAAGCGATCGAGTTCCGCCGCTACGGGAAGCTGCTGGAACGTGCCATCAACGATCGACGTGATGATGAGGTCCTCGCTCATTTCCAAGCGGGGGTAACCCAGGTACACCACTTTGGCGTTGCCGTCAGTGCGGGCATGGATTTGCTCGAACACTTCGGTGAGATCGTTCTCATAGTGGTTGCGGCCGTAGTCCTCGCCTGCGTCAAGCGCCTGCTGGCACCCTGGCACGCTGCTCATCACCAGGCATTGACGCATGATGTCGGGGAACTTGGCGTCATTGCCGCCCACCGTAAAGAGCACCAAGTCAACGTCGGGATTCAAAGCATCTACTTGAGGCCGCAACCAGTGCTCGCACGTCACTGTGATGCTGGAACCTCCCGTTGCGGAAGCGGCGCGCACCACGTTGGTGAGGATGTATTCCTCGGAGCCCGGCACGGGTGTGCATTCGGGGCGCGCCGTGGCCCACTCGATGTAGAACGCGTCGTCACGTTGAGCGTCGGTTGGTTCAGCCTCGGGGTACACAAACGAGTCGGTGCGCTTGAGGTAGCGGTGGTTGAGCATGTTCTCGGTGGTGGCGGCTGAACATGCCCTATTAAGCATGGTGACGGCGTAGCCCTGTGACGTGAGGAAGTCTGCGTATTGCTCTCCCCAGGTGTCGTGCGAACGCATGCATTTGGGTGGTCCGTAGTACGAGCGGTCGCCGTTGGGAGTGCGGGCGCCGTTGCCTGCGGTGTACGAGTCACCCATGAGCAGGATGGTGATGGGGGTGCGAGCGTCGGGTGTCGCTGGAGCCGCAACCGGGGCGGCGATCACGCTTTTCTCTTCCGCCGCGTTTGGGGTCACATCAGAAGCGTGAGCGGCAACCGCATATCCCCCTAGGAGGGATAGCGCCAGCGCCACGCTTCCGAGAGCGCTTGATTTACGCACCGTGACCAACCCCCAGCCCGTAGCCCCTTTGGGGCTAGCCAGACGGTACGATTCGGACGTAAAGAACTAAAGCCCCCATTTGTGGGGTAGTGAGCGCTAACTGTGGGGAATTTCACACTGGTGCGTCGCGTTTTGAGGGTCTATAACGCTTACGAAGCCCGCTCGGGGTCTTTTCCCTGATACTCGGCCAGGCGCGCGTAAAGTCCCCCTGATGCCAGGAGACTGGCGTGGGTTCCGGACTCGACTATTCGTCCCGCTTCCAGCACATGGATGGCATCCGCGTCGGTGACAGTCGAGAGCCGATGTGCTACGACGAGCGTGGTGCGCCCCTTGGCAGCCGCGTCGAGCGCTTCTTGGACCACTCGTTCGCTCACCGTGTCGAGAGCGCTCGTGGCCTCATCAAGAAGCAGCACGGGCGGGTCTTTCAGCAACACCCTCGCTATGGCGATGCGTTGCTTCTCTCCCCCGCTGAGCCGATAACCGCGCTCTCCCACCACAGTCTCGTACCCGTGCTCAAAGCCCATGATGGCGTGGTGGATGTTGGCGGCCTTGCACGCCTCAATGAGGTCCTCGTCCGTGGCATCCGGCTTGGCGTACCGCAGGTTCTCCGCGATGGTGGCGTGGAAGAGGTATGTCTCTTGGCTTACCACGCCGATGCGGTCCACCACGGACGCGTGGGTCAGGTCGCGGACGTCCGCACCCGCAAACATCACACTTCCCGCCGATGCTTCGTACAACCGGGCGGCCAGGTACACCACGGTGGTCTTGCCCGCTCCTGATGGACCCACAAATGCGTGGGTCTCACCGGGGCGGGCCGTGAATGACACTCCGTCCAGAGTGGGACGCGAGTCCTCTTTGGCGTCGGGGTATCTGAAGGAGACATTCCGGAACTCAATATGCCCCGCTGGGCCGGGCGCGTCGGCGACGTCTTGAGCGTCAGGTGCGTCCGTGATCGCCGGAACTAGGTCCAGGTACTCAAAGATTCTGGCAAAGAGCGCGCGCGATGTCTGTACCTCGAGCGCCACTCGCATCAAGGCCATGAGGGGGAACAGCAATCGTGCCTGCACCGTAGTGAACGCCACGATGGTGCCGGCCGTGATGGGCGCCGCCGCCCCCACGGCATCGCCACCCTGGCGCGTGAGGAGCCACCCCGCCGCTAAGTAGATGATCGCCGGGACCGAGGACATGATCACGGTGACAAGGCCAAAGAACCATTGTCCGGACATGGCTTGCTGCACTTGCAAGCGAATCTGGTTGGCGTTCTCACGGCTGTAGCGATCAGATTCCACGCGTTGCCTGTTGTAGACCTTGCTGAGCAGAATGCCGCTCACGGACAGTGTCTCTTGAGTGATGGCGGTCATCTCTGACAGTGACTCTTGGGTTTTGGTGGCGATGCGTGCGCGCACTTGTCCCACTTTGCGTTGCGCCACCACAAGCGCAGGCATGAGCACTACGGCGAGCAGAGTGAGCCGCCAATCCAGCACAATCATGGCCGCCAAGCTCGCGATCACGGTGACGGTATTGCCCACGATGCTTGAGACAAAGGTGGTGAGAACGCCCGAGACGCCCCCTACGTCGTTCTGTAGGCGGGACTGGATCACGCCCGTCTTGGTGCGCGTGAAGAACGCCAAGTCCATGGATTGGAGCTTGTCAAAGAGAGTCACACGCAGGTCCCCCGTGACGCGGTTGCCCACGGAGGACGTCAGGTAGGTCTGCCACACGCCCAGCCCTGCAGCGCCAATGAAGATGGCGATCATGACGGCCACCAGCTGGGCGAGCAGGGTCAAGTTGGGGCCCGGCCCGCCCGCGATTCCAGCGGCTGCGGCCGCGGCACCCGGGAACAACGCCTCGTCGAATATTCGCTGGGTGAGCAGTGGCGGGATGATGGTCGCTGCCGCCGATGCCATCACCAGGACCGCCGTGAGCGCGATGGCAGGGAGGTAGGGCTTGAAGAGCACGCCTACGCGCTTCCACAGGTTGGGTATGTGCGGCGCGCTCTCGTTTTGGGCCCTGATCGAGTCTTCGTCCTTGCCGCCGGTGAGGCCACGGCCTGGCATTCCTCCTCCAGTGGCGGCGCGGCGCGAGCCCACAGGAGGATGAGTCATTCCGTAAGCCTAGGGCCGCGCGGTTTGCGTTGCGTCTATGCGAGCCGCGACACTAAGCGATGCATGCCGCCAGTAACGCGGCGCCAAGGGGCCCAAGGAGGCGAGCACTGTGGTGATCAAAGTAGCGGCACGTGTCATGGCATCGGCCGTTGTGGTGGGTCTGCTCGCAGGCTGTGGCTACTCATTCCCAGCGGACACCCCCAACCCGTGCACGCTTGTTACCCCCGAGCAGTTGCAGGAGATCCTGGTGCTGCAGTTTGACGCGGGAGTGCCTAAGCCCGACTACTCCAACGAGGAGCAGAGCGTCTGCCAATGGAGCCGCTCCGACGATGACCGCCAGTTCATCCAGATCATGGTGGCCACAGGTGCGGAGCGCTTACAAGCCGAACGCGACGATGCCGACGGCGGTACCGGCACCACGGCCGACCACGAGGTATCAGGTGCAGACAAGGCGTACTACGGCATGAGCGGAAGCCTCATCGGCTTCGCGCTGGATGACTACTTTGTCCACATTGCTAACTACACCGCCGCACCAGGACCGCGCCTTGAAACCACCACCGAGGTAGCCGCGATCGTGGCTGGGAACATGTCTGCCGGTTCATCCCCGTCGTGACGGACGCAACCCAGGCGGCTCTGCCCGCGATCGCTTTCTACGAGCCGCGCATCCCCCAAAACACCGGAGCCGCGATCCGGCTCTCGGCAGTGACGGGTGCGCCGCTTCGTCTCATCGAGCCCTTGGGCTTTGAGCTTGATGAGCCGCGGCTCAAGCGGGCGGGACTTGACTACCACGACCTCGCACTCGTGACCGTGCACCGGTCACTTGACGCCTTGCTCACCGATGCGCCCGGAGCCCGGGTTTTCGCTTTCACTGCTCAAGGCACCGCCCGGTACACGGACCTCGCTTTTGAGCCGAGCGACATTTTGCTGTTTGGTCCAGAGCCCACTGGTTTGCCCGATGTCGCGCTTGAGCACGCTCGTGTCACCCAACAGGTGCGCATCCCGATGCTTCCTGGACGGCGGTCACTCAACCTTGCCAACGCGGCAGCGATTGTGATCTACGAGGCTGCGCGTCAAGCGGGCTTTCCCGGGCACGAGTAGTGGGTCGCCTCAGGCGTTACGGCACCGGCGCGCGGTCGTCGTAGTCGCGGAACGTGGTGGCGCGGCCACCAAAGCGCACGCGC
>JAEYYZ010000032.1 GCA_023428185.1 Actinomycetes bacterium | reverse complement strand
GTGTGGCTGTCGCCGTTCTACACCTCGCCGCAACGCGACGCCGGCTACGACGTCGCGGACTATTGCAATGTGGATCCCGTGTTTGGCACGCTGGAAGACTTTGACGGCCTGCTTGCGCGCGCACATGAGTTGGGCTTGCGGGTCATTGTTGACGTGGTGCCCAATCACTCATCAAGTGACCACCCATGGTTCCAGGAGGCCCTGGCGAGCCCACCAGGCTCCCCCGAGCGTGCGCGCTACATTTTCCACGACGGGAAGGGTCCCCACGGTGACCTGGCACCCAACAACTGGGAGTCCGTGTTTGGCGGGCCAGCATGGACGCGCACCACCGACCCCGACGGCAACCCGGGCCAGTGGTACCTCCACCTGTTTGACTCCAGTCAGCCAGACTTTGACTGGTCCAACCCGTGGGTAGCCGATCGATTTGACGACATCCTGCGGTTCTGGCTCGACCGCGGTGTAGATGGATTCCGTGTGGACGTGGCTCATGGCATGGTGAAGGCGCCTGGCTTGCCCGACGTGGTGGTGCCCGCAGTGGAAGGCCCGCATCCCCACTGGGCTCAAGAAGGCGTGCACGACATTTGCCGCCGATGGCGCCGGGTGGTGGACAGCTACGGACATGACAAGGTGCTCGTGGCTGAGGCGTGGGTAGAGCCGCTTGCAGAGGCCGCCAAGTGGGTGCGCTCTGACGAGATGCACCAGGCGTTCAACTTCGAGTACTTGCTCGCTCCGTGGACTGCACGAGCCCAGCGTGCCGTCATCGACGCTTCGCTTCTCGCTTTCAACGGCGTGGGTGCACCCGCTACGTGGGTGCTGTCCAACCACGACACTATTCGTCATCCTTCGCGGTTAGCGCTGCCCGTGCAACCTCCCCACGGCGACGGCATCGGGCCCCGCAGTTCTCCCCTGCCGGACCTTGCGTTGGCGGAGCGCAGAGGACGAGCGGCGACGTTGGTCATGCTGGCCCTCCCCGGCTCCGCGTACATCTATCAAGGTGAAGAGTTGGGCTTGCCAGAGGTCATTGACATGCCGGATTCCGCTCGCCAAGACCCTACGTTCCACCGGACGGCTGGCGAGCGGTATGGCCGCGACGGTTGCCGCGTGCCGCTTCCCTGGGACGCCGATGCTCCGGCATACGGGTTTTCAGCCACAGGCAAGGCGTGGCTTCCGCAGCCCGCTGAATGGGGCGCGTACGCGGCTGCTGCGCAACGCAATGCCGCCAACTCCAGCCTGGAACTGTACCGGCGCGCGCTTCACGTGCGACGCAAGTACGGCCTGGGGGCGGCCACCCTCCACTGGAACGAAGTCAACGAGGGCGTGTTGTCGTTCACGGTGGGCGAGGTGACGGTGCTGGTGAACTTTGGCCCCCATCCCGTCCCCTTGCCTCCGGGCGCCGTGTTGTTGACTTCGTCGCCCACTCACGAGGTCCTCGAACCCGACACTTCCGCGTGGATAGTAGTTTCTTAAACTCCCTGGTAATCACGCGTGTGAATCGGTTCAGAAGGCAGGTTGCGTGGACCGGTTCAATCGGGTATTGTGGGAGCCGGTAACAAACGCGGATCGAGAGTGAAGCGGGCGGAACCTCCGGGCCTGGGCGAGGTGAGAGCCGTCCGTTTCCGGGAAACGTCTGCGCAGAGAGCCGTCTCCAGCTCGTGGCCGAGTCGGTGAACAGCGCGATGTCCCCACGGTGAACGGGGGCGGGGCCGACGGGCTCCGCCCCCCATCCCGTTTCTGGGACAAAACCCGCAGGTAAGCACCCCCTATGCGCGGCGATCGCGCGCTAAGCGGCCTTCCACCCAAAGAAGACGCGTTCCGCGACCGCACGTGCGCGGCGCGACAATCGCGCCCACCGTTGCTCCAACTCTTGGCCGCTCTCCCCCGTGTCCATAATCTCTGCCAGAATCCTCAACTCTGTGAGGTCGCGCGGCATCACGTTGACGTCCTGCGTGCCTCCCCGCAGCGCAATCGCCCCCCGCAACGCGGTGGCAAGCTCCCACGCCGCGGCCAAGTCCGTGGCATCGGCGGCGGTCAGCAAGCCGGCCTCCTGGGCCGCACGCAAGGCCCCCAACGTTTGGGGTGTACGCAACGATTCCACCTCGCGGCCGTGCCTCAATTGCAGCAATTGGATGCTCCACTCCACATCCGAAAGCCCTCCCGGGCCCAACTTGAGGTGGCGTCGAGGTTCAACCCCACG
This sequence comes from Actinomycetes bacterium, assembly GCA_023428185.1. Lineage (GTDB taxonomy): Bacteria > Actinomycetota > Actinomycetes > Actinomycetales > Demequinaceae > Demequina. Next base: position 2,301 of record JAEYYZ010000032.1, on the reverse strand, counting down.
CGGCAAACGCTCCGACTCCATCCGTGCCTTCAGCGTGCGCATTTGCTTGAGCGCGCCGGCAGGCAACTCTGCGGGGTAACGGACCTCATTAATCATGCTCACAAAGCGCGCCGTCAAGGCGGGATCGCCCGCTACGGGGCGAGCACGTAGCAACGCTTGCGATTCCCACGGATCTGACCACCTGCGGTAGTACTCTGCGCACGAATCGAGCGAACGTACAAGCGGCCCGTTCTTGCCTTCGGGGCGCAGATCCGCGTCAATAGCCAGCGCGGGTTGCGCGTTGGGCCGCTGCAAGAGATCACGGAGTTTGGCCGCCACCGCTTGAGCGAAGTCGTACGCACGCTCAGGCTCCCCCAACGGCTCATAGACAAACTGGACGTCAGCATCGGAGGTGTAACCCATCTCCATGCCGCCGTAGCGGCCCATTCCCACCACCAACATATGAGCCAAGGGCTTCTTGCGGTCCAACTCCTTGAGCACCGAACGCGTGGCAAGGTCCAACGCTCCGTGAATCAACACATCGGCAGCAATGGTCACAGCACCTGCCGCCGCCACGGAGTCCACAAGTCCCAACACGTCAGCGGCAGCCGTCCTGGCAACCTCCCGCCTGCGCACTCCCCGCAGTGCGGTAATGCATTGCTCCTCGTCGTCGGAGCGGGACACGATCGCTTCCACTTCCGAGACCAAGCGGTCAGGATCGCGGGCGGCCAGGTCTTCATCGTTGTCCAGCCACGTCACGTCCTGAGCCGACGCCAAGAGCGCCTTGCTCACAAACCCCGAGGTAGATAGCAGTTTGGCAAGACGCTCCGCTGCCGTGCCCGAGTCACGGAGCAACTTCAAGTACCAATGCGCGTTCTCGAGCTGCTCGGAAAGCTGCCTAAACGCGAGCAATCCCGCGTCCGGATCCGGGCCTGAGGCAAACCATCCGATCATCGCGGGCAACAACTGCCGCTGGATGGCGGAACGCCTTGACACCCCGCTGGTCAACGCGGCAATGTGCCGTTGAGCGCCCTCAGGGTCCCGGAAGCCCACCGCGCTCAATCGCGCCCGAGCCGCAGCATCGTCAAGCGATGCTTCATCCGCACTCAGTTGAGCAACGGCTCCCAAGATGGGGCGGTAGAACATCTCCAAGTGCATGGCCCGCACGTCGCGACGAATGTCCGTGTAGACCTCGTCCATGTACTCCACGGTGGCGAACGCGGAAGCGCGCGCCAGCCTGCGCCTGTCCTCGTCGGACTCGGGCATCAAGTGCGTACGGCTCAATCGCCGCAACTGCAGGCGGTGTTCCCACACGCGCAGTTGCCGGTAACTGCGATCGAGCACTGCCGCCTGGGTGCGGCCCACGTAACCGCCCGCCTTGAGAGCAGCCAAGGCGTCAAGAGTGCCGCGAACCCGCAGCGTGGGGTCACTACGTCCGTGCACAAGTTGGAGCAACTGGATGGTGAATTCCACGTCCCTCAGGCCACCGGGTCCCAACTTGATTTCGCGGTCAGACTCGTTGGCGGGGATGTGTTGCTCCACCCGCTTGCGCATGGCTTGAGCCGATTGCACAAAACCCTCTCGCTCCACAGCCGTCCACACGAACGGCCACACGGCGTCGATGTACTGCTGACCCACCTCAGGGTCTCCTGCCACTGGGCGCGCCTTGAGGAGCGCCTGGAACTCCCAAGACTGCGCCCAACGTTCGTAATAGGCCTTATGGGAGGCCACTCCACGCACAAGTGCGCCGTCTTTGCCTTCCGGGCGCAAGTTGGGGTCGACTTGCCACAAAGGGAGTTCAGACGATGCTCCGGAACAGACGTTCGCCGTGCGGGTCGCCAAGCGAGCACCCACCCGAACGGCCTCCTCCTCGGTGGCCCCTTCCCCTGGTTCCACCGCGTAGATGACATCAACGTCGGAAACGTAATTAAGCTCGCGCGCTCCGCATTTGCCCATGGCGATGATCGCAAGCCGTGCTTTGGCATGGTCAGGGTTCTCTGCCCTCGCAATCGCGAGGCCAGCCTCAAGGGCGGCTCCCGCAAGGTCCGCGAGCGCTGCAGAAACTGCGGGCATGAGCGTGGTGGGTGCGGCCGCATACAAGTCCTCAGCCGCGATGCGCGCAAGAGCGCGCCTGTACGCCACCCGCATGGCGTCACCGGCTGCTGTACCTGTCATCGTGGCGACGGGGTTGGTAGCCGAAGCATCGGCCCCCACCGCTTCGAGCAGTTCTCGGCGAGGGTCGGCTTGGGAGAACGGGTCCTTGCCGTCCCAGTCGGTGAAGTCCACTACTAGCTCAGGGTGGCGGACGAGGAAGTCGCCCAA
>JAEYYZ010000181.1 GCA_023428185.1 Actinomycetes bacterium | reverse complement strand
GTGGACGCGGCATTCTTGGCCCGCATGCAAGACGGCGCCCTCTTGGTGAATGTGGGCCGCGGAGGCACCGTGGACACGGACGCACTGGTTGACGCCCTCAACTCCGGGCGCCGGTTGCGCGCCGCGCTAGACGTCACCGACCCTGAGCCGCTCCCAGCGGATCACCCGCTGTGGCACGCCCCAGGAGTCATCATCACTCCGCACGTCGCGGGCTTTGAAGTGCTCACCAACCGCCGGTACACGGACCTGCTCCGCCGCCAGGTAGACGCCCTGCGTTCGGGAGGGGAGCCGGTCAATGTGGTGCACGTGGGTGTAGCCGGGCGGAGTCGCTGAATTAGCGTGCGCCCACCGGTGCGTGCAGCTCGATGTGTGCCGATGCCGCGGTGAGGTAGTTGCTCAGCAAGCCAGCCACGGCATCGTCTTCAACAACGCCGTTGCCTGGGAACGCCTCTTTGGAGAAGCGCAAGAACAATTCAGGCTGGCCCATGGTGGGCGCGTTGAGGTGACCGAGGATGGCACGCAAACCTTGCTGGGCGGCAGCGGTGCCAATGGCTCCTACTGAGACACCCGCGATCGCTACGGGCTTGCCGTTGAACGAGTTGGTGCCCCACGGGCGCGATGCCCATTCCAAAGCGTTCTTGAGCACACCGGGAATGGAACGCAAGTATTCGGGAGTGACGATGATGACGCCATCCACAGATTCCACGTGCTCCTTGAAGGTGCGAGCGGCTGCCGGGTAGTTGGCGTCGTAGTCGGGTGAGTACATGGGCAGCGCGGCGATGTCGATGATCTCGAGCTCCGTACCGTCGGGCGCGAGGTTGATCATGGCGCGCGCTACTTCGCGGTTGATGGACGTGCTGCTGAGTGATCCGACAATGATTCCGATGCGGGGCATGGCTGTTCCTCGGGCTGGGGGATAAGGGGTTCGGCTGCGGTGCCTTGTAGGCGACTGCGCCTACCCCTGTTGAACCCTGGGGCCCCTGCGACTATTCCCGGCGCAGTCCAATGTGCTAGGGAAACGGTGCGTTAGAGAACGGGACCTACCGGTCCGGGAGTCGCGGTCAACCGCACCGGCGAGAGCGGGACCACCTCGGGCAGCTCTAGGCTCGCAATGCGGTTTTGGTGTGACGAGAAACCGCAGGCCGAGTCCAGGATGTCCACGATCGTTTCGGTAAGTGCAACGTCCGCCACGGAGCCATCAGCGGCAAAGGAATCCGCGTTGAGTACCAGCGAATAGTCGGGTCGCTTTTGTACATTCGCTCCCGCATCGCTCAGCACTGTACGTGCGTGTTGTAGGGCCAAGAAGCTGGGTCGGGCGCCCTCTCCCACTGCCACCACTAGGCATGCCTTGCCACGCAGAACGTTGATGGGTTCGGGTTGAGATGCCCAGTCAATACCGATTTTGAGGTGGCCGGGCACGGATCGCGTGCGCGCGCGGACCACCACTACGAGCCCATCTACGGCAGAGACTTGTTGCTTCCAGGCGGTGCCGGCCGTGGGAATGGGCATGTCCTCGTAGGGCGGCTGCAACGGCACCGCGGCCAGCGGCAACTCTGTCACGGTGATGCCGGAAGGCGCGTGCGCGTGGAATGCGGATGCGAGGTGGCGGGTGGTCTGCGCCGTAGCCATAGGGCTAAGCATCAAGCCAAGATTCATTGAGAGCTCCAAGTCCACAGGCTCCCGAACGGAAGGACAGGAGGCTCCTCAGCACTTCCCATCATGCAACACTCCGAGCCAGATAGCGAGTCCCGCGAGTCTTGTCTATGCACCGCGGCCTCGCTGATAGTCCTCCAAAGCACGGGCGCGCTCGTGGGCATGGTCCACCATGGGCGTGGGGTACTCGGGTGTGTCCAGTTCCGCGACCCACCTGCGCACGTACGCCAACTCGGGGTCAAAGCGCTCGCGTTGAGCCTCCGGGTTGAAGATCCTAAAGTAGGGCGCCGCGTCGGTTCCGGTACCGGCCACCCATTGCCAATTGAGCTGGTTTTGCGCGTGGTCGTAGTCCACGAGCATGCGTCTGAAGTGGTCGGCTCCGCGCTGCCACGGCAAGTGAAGGTCTTTCACCAGAAAGCTCGCCACCACCATGCGCACTCGGTTGTGCATGACGCCGGTGGCCGCCATCTCGCGCATCCCAGCATCCACGAGCGGGAACCCAGTGCGGCCTTGCTTCCATGCCACCAACCTGGACTCGGCCTCGGGGCCGCTGTCCCAAGCATCGGGCGGCAAGACCTCTTTGATGGACTGCCGCAAGGCTGTGGGCTGGTGCAACAGCACGTCCGCGTGGAAGTCGCGCCACGCGAGTTCCGCCATGAACGCCGATGCCCCGTCCCCGGCTTGTGCCCCGCGCGCCTTTACCGCGGCGGCAATGGTTCTCGGGTGGATTTGCCCGTAGGCCAGTGCCACTGACAAGCCTGAGGTGCCTTTGAGGTCAGGGCGGTCGCGGGCCTCTTCGTACGCGGCGAGCGACAGCTTGGTGAAGTCCTTGAGGTGGGTCAGCCAGCGGTCCTCACGGAACTCCAGGGTCTCCGCCAGCGGGTCTTCGGTGTCCCCACGCGCTGCCTCCTCATCAAGACTGATCACAGGGCCGATGCCCTCCCCAAGGGCCAGCCATCGGCGGGGGTTGGCGTGCGGTGCGGGGTTTCGCCAACCGTGAGTGCGCCAGGCTCGAAGGTACGGCGTGAACACTTGATACGGGCTGCCGGCCCCTGTGCGGACGCGGCCGGGCGCCACCAAGTAGGGCGATCCTTCCAGGGACAGTTCGATGCCGTGGGCGGCAAGCGCCGCCTCGACAGCTTCTTGTTCTGCCACTGCGCTGGGTGAGTACTCCCGCTGAGCCCACACGGTGCTGGCTCCCGCTTCAAGCGCGGCGGCGAGCACGACATCGGCCGGATTTCCGTGCCACACAGCGAGCGCCCCACCAGTGCTTTCGCGCAAGTCCCACAACACTCGCGCGAGGTGCGCGCGGCGCCTCCCTGACCAGAAATGCAACCGCGGTGACCACGGGAATACCGCTGCCGCAGGGCCCTCAGATTGAGCTTTGAGCGCGGCGGGATTGTCATGCGTGCGCGCGTCGCGCCTCACCCACCACACAGCGGCCATGGCTCATCCAATCACTTGTGACGAGCCAAGGCCGCTGTGTGGGGCACTGGACGTTTAGGCGAGTTTCTCCATCGCGTAGATGAACGCGGCGTCGCGGAGCAGTTCAGCGGCTCCCGGGGCGATCTCGTCATAGTGGGCGCGGAAGCGTTCGTCGTCCACATACATCTGGGTGAGGCCCACGTAGGCGTCGGCATCCGGGGTCCAGATGACACTCACCCAGGCATGGTGGCGGGCCACCACGTCTTGAACCTCCGGACTGTCCGGGGCGAGGCCCACGCGCACGGCGGCGCCCAGTGCCTCCACAATTTCGCGATCCGCTTCAAACTGGCGGCGCTTGTCTTGCTCGCTGAGCCGCTGCCATGAGGCGTTGGCGCGGTCAACGGCCTCGTCGCCCCAGCGCTCGCGGGCTTCAGGCTCGTAGCGTTGATGGGCGAAGCCTTCAAACATTTGGTCGGTGGACATTGCTGTTCCTTTTTCTAGGGAGTCGATGGTGCGGGTCACGGTGGCTGCGAGCCTCGCGTAGCGGTCACGTTCAGCCGTGAGACCCGCGAGGTGGTCGCGGAGGTGGTGGATGACGGTGGCCGGATCCGGGGCATCGACGATGCTCGCGATGCGGTCCAGCGACGTGCCCAGTTCTCGCAGCACGAGCACGTGTTGCAGGCGTAGCAACTCTGGCCGGCCATAGTGACGCCGGCCGTCGTGGCC
>JAEYYZ010000123.1 GCA_023428185.1 Actinomycetes bacterium | reverse complement strand
CGTGGAGCCTCATGGACAACTTCGAATGGGGCTACGGTTTCAGCAAGCGATTCGGCATGATGCGTGTAGATTACGATTCACTGCGCAGAACATGGAAAGACTCGGCATACTGGTACCGCGAGACCATCAGGAACCGGTCCGTTACAGATTTGGGAGAGATTGAGAAGCTCGTAGAGACTCCTCCTCGCTCCTACTAAGACGGCCGCCGTCGCGCTCAGCCAGCCCCCCTCGCTGAGCGTGGCGGCGGCTCTATGTCTGGGCTCACCTAAACTTGCCCCATGCCCTCCGGTCGCCGATCCTCCAAGCGTCCCTACGGCCAGCCTCACCCCGAGCTGGACGTGGACCGGGTCCGCGGTAGCGCAGGCGCTCGCCGGGAAACCGGTCCGCGCGGGGAAGAATTCATGGTTGCCGTGCCGCGCCCTGCGGAAAAGACGTACGTGTGTCCCGGTTGCTCCAAGGAGATCGACGGGATGACTCAACACATCGTGGCGTGGGCTGCAGACGGGCTCTTTGGGCCCGACGCCGCAGCGGAACAACGCAGGCACTGGCACACGGGGTGCTGGAACAGTTTTGGCAGGCACCGTGGCTGAGGCGGCAGTTCCCGCCGGCCCTGCGACCGTGGAGATCGGCTCCATGACTGTGCTCCCGGCTGCGCGCGAAGACATCGAACTCCACACTGAGGATGGACTCACCTTGGTAGGCGAGCTGGCGCTCCCGGCATCGGGCAACATAGCCGCTACCCTCATCACCTTGCACCCGCTACCCACGCACGGCGGCTTCATGGACTCCCACGTGTTCCGCAAAGCCGCGTGGCGATTGCCCCACTTGGCTGACATCGCGGTGTTGCGATTCAACACTCGCGGCACGCATTCTCCTCGCGGCACGTCTCAAGGCGCGTTCGAGGAGGGAGTGGGGGAGGCCGCCGATGTCAGGGCGGCGGTGGACTTTGCTGTGACGCGGGGGCTGCCGAACAGGTGGCTTCTGGGCTGGAGTTTTGGCACCGAGCTCGCCCTCATGCATGGCGTGGGCCTGGACGTGGAAGGTGCGGTCTTGCTCTCGCCTCCATTGCATCGTGCCACCCACGCTGATTTGCAGCGGTGGGCGCAGTGGGGCAAGCCCGTGACGGCCTTCATTCCGGAACATGACGACTTCCTCAAGCCGGCGGACGCCGCGGAGCGCTTTGCGGCGCTCACGCAACTGGAATTGGTGCCGGTGGACGGCGCCAAGCACTTGTGGGTAGGGGAGAAGTACGTGCGGATAGTGCTCGATGGCATCGTGGAGCGCGTTGCCCCGGGACGCGCCCCTCTCGCAACGCACGTGGCCGCCACAGAAGTGCAACACTGAGAAGCCATGAGCATCATTCCCTCCGGAACGCCCTTGGTCCTCGTTAACGCCTTCCCCGTCGACCGCGCGCAGTGGGATGACATGGTGGAGGCACTTGCCGAGCTAGACGCTCCGCTTGGTGACATCATCACCTTCGACGTACCCGGCATTGGCAATATGCCCATTCCAGACGAGGATCCGTCGCTCGAGATCATCGCCGACGCCGCTACCCTCGCCATGCGCGAGGTGACTGGCGAGGACGCTGCCCTATGGGTGGGCTCCTCGATGGGCGGGTACATCGCTATGGCCGTGGCGGAGCGTCATCCCGACGCTGTCGCGGGCCTGGTGCTCATTGGCACCAAAGCTTCAGCTGACACCACGGAGGGCCGTGAGAAGCGTTTGAAGCTCGCGGAGGGTCTTCACGGCGCGCCTCACGCACCAGACCCCGTCGCCATGGCTGAACCGTTGATAGGGATGCAGGGTGCGGGCCGCGAGGGCCTTGTCGCGTGGGTGGCGGAGAACATTGCGCGGCACTCCGGAAAAGGGATTGCGTGGGGGCAACGGGCCATGGCGGACCGGCCCGATCGCCTGGAAGTGTTGGCTCAACTGGAGGTACCCGCGGCTGTGGTGCGCGGTGAACATGATTCAATCGCCTCTCACGAGGACGCACTGTCAATGGCCAACGCCCTCGGAGTCGAAGTGAACACGATTCCTGGAGTGGGCCACTTGACAGCTCTCGAAGCTTCGCGTGCGGTGGCAGCCGTCGTTGCCGAGGTTGCCAGGGCGATCTAGCGCTACTTGCCCCAGGCGTTTCCGCCCGCAAGACGCTTGGCCAGGGCATCGGCCAAAGGCATTGACTCACCGTCGCGAGCACCCCGGCCCAGTTCCAATGGGGGTTCTGAGGGTTCAAGCGAGACGCCCTTGAGACGCGCTACAAGGCCACCTGGGGCGTGCAACACGTAAAACTGGCCGTCAGTGCCCACAGCCACGGACTTGTCGCGCTTGAGATACCACCCCGTGACATTGGTCTTGAAGCGGCCGTCACCACTGTAGGAACGCGCAGTGAGGCGCTCCGGCACGATGCCGGCGAGGGTAGCGTCACGCGCAAACTGGGCGACAAGCACCGCCGCCTGTGCGGACTCGGCTTGCTGCTTTCTGCGTAGGCGCGCAGCCATCTCCAACGCGGCGTCACCGCGGGGGTCTGGCGAGGTCACGCGAATCCCGTGATGCTCAGCCGCGGTCGGGTTCGTCGACCGGAACGAGCCCATCGTCAGTCATGGGTTCGCTCACCAGGACCTCTTCCGCGGGTGAGTCGTCGGCAACCGATGCTTGCGCCTCGGCTGCCTCTTGCTCTTGCTGACGCTTGGAGGCAGCGGCGAGCGCCGTGGCCGGGTCCGCAGCGAGCAGTGAGCGAAGGTCGTCAAGGTAGCCCGTGATGGACTCGCGTTGACGGTTGAGCTCTTCGACTTCACGCGTGGCGAGAGAGCGTTCGCGTTCGGCGTCTGTCACGGCCTCAGAAATGATCTTCTCCGCGTGCTCGCGTGCCTCCGAGACAATCTCATCAGCGTTGTTGCGGGCGTTCGACAACAGTGTGCGAGCGTGCGCTTCAGCTTCTCTGCGGCTCTCTTCGGCGCGTTCTAGAGCAGTGGTGAGGCGGGCCTCGGCTTCGTCCGCGCGGCGGTGGGCGTCCGCCACCAAGGCATCCGTCTCTGCCTTTGCTTCCGCGTGGCGGCGCGTGAGGTCCTTCTCGGCCGCTTCACGACGCTGTGCCACCTCCACCATGAGGTCCTCGCGTGTGCGGCGTGCCTGGTCGGTGGCTTGCTCTGCGTCGGCGTGCGCCTCTTGGCGGACTCGGGTCGCTTCAGCCGTGGCCTCTTCAGTGAGGCGGGCGGCTTCTGACTTGGCGTTTGCCAAAGTGGTGCTCGCCTCTTCACGAGCCGCGGTGAGGGTTTCTTTGGCTTCCTTGTTGGCGGCCGAGACGGTTTGGGTGGCCTCTGCACGAGCGGACTCAAGCGTCTGGGTGGCCTCTGCACGAGCGGATTCAAGCGTCTGGGTGGCCTCGCGTTGCGCGGCCTCCAGAGTGGCCGATGCTTCGTCGCGGGCAGAGGTCAGAGTGCTGTTGGCCTCTTCTTGAGCTGCCTCAACGAGCGCAGCAGCCTCATCACGAGCCACGGCGAGGTCTTGGTTAGCCGCAGTCTTTGCCTGCTCGGCATCGGCCAAGAGGCGTTGTGCCTCGGCGCGCGCGGAACTCAGAGTTGACTCCGCCTCGCCCTTAGCCGCTTCGAGCAGTTCGTTGGCTTCGCGTTGCGACGAGACTGAAAGTTCGGTGACCTCACGTTCCGTGGTGGCGCGTAATGTGTGGAGTTCGCGTTCCACAGTGGACCGACGCTCGCTGAGCTCGGCCTCAATACCCGAGATCTGGCGTTCGATGTCCCGCTGAGTGCGTTCGGTCAGGTCGGCCGCGTAACGATCCGCAGCCTCACGTGCCGCTTGCGATTCGTTCTCCGCGCTCGTGCGAATCTCTTCTGCCTCGCGCCGTGACTGGGCGAGAATCTCCGACACTTCGTTGTCGGCACGGGCACGCAGTTGTTGAGCCGCCACGTTGGCGCGAGCGATGGTGTCTTGAGCGTGCGTATTGGCACGAGCGACGACATCGGCTGACTGCTCTTCTGCGGAACGCAACAACTGCTCCATGCGAGCACCCAAGCCACGGTAGGTGGGCTGGTCTGATTCCCGGAGGCTCTTGTTGGCCTCATCCAGAGCGGACTGGAACTGCGCCGCCTCCTTGCGCGATTCCTCGGCAGCCTTCTTGGCTTGCGCAACGGCATCCTCAAGCCGCGCTATATGGGCAGCGACCGCCTCGCGGTCGTAGCCGCGCATAGCGACAGGAAAGGGGAGGTTCTCTTCAGCCATCGGGTCTCCTCGTCAGGGCGCCTCAGCGCGAGTCCAGACTAACCGTGCGCACAAATGTAGACAAAGCGACAATCGGCGGCGCTCGTGCGTTGTCTCCTAGACTAAGCGCCGGAGTGTGGAGGAAACACGTGACATTACGGACAAGTGCACTGGTAGCCGGGGTTCTCGGCGTCATCTTGCTTGTTGTGGGGCTGTACGCAGACTCACAGCGAGCTGA
>JAEYYZ010000101.1 GCA_023428185.1 Actinomycetes bacterium | reverse complement strand
ACCCTTCCGCTCACCTATTCCTTCATTCGTGACGTATATGCCCAGGTATATCCCGCATTCTTCCGATTGCTCGGCCGCTCCGATGCCTCCTTGCGCGCTCATGACCGCGTCTTCCGCAACACTCTTGGCTACGTCCACGGCCGGGTTCACTACAACATCGACAACTGGTTTGAAATGGCCTCCATGCTCCCCGGTGGCAAGGCAAACCAGGAGTTCTTTGCCGCCATGTTGCAGCCCGTCAAGGACGGTGAAGTGCGTCCCAAGGCACGGCTCAGCGTGGGCGGGGCATTGGCTCTGGGCGCGGGTGCTGTGCGGTTGGTGTGGCTATTGGCGACATCGGAGAGACGGTCTCGTAGGTTCGCAAAGGTGTTCCGCGAACGCTACGCGCGCTACAGGGCGATTGACTTCACCGCATTGGCGCCCGATGCCGCACTCGCCGCACTCGGGCACATTCGCGCGGACCTGCTGGCGTTGTGGGCCGTGCCGATTCTCAATGACGTGCGGCTCATGGTGTTCCACGGACTGTTGCGCCGCACGTTTGGACCCGAGCGTCACAGTGATTACTTGGCCTTCCTGACAGGGCTCACTGACCGTGCGAGTCTGGCGCCGCTCACCGCACTGAGCGAGTTGGGGAAGGCGCTGAGAGCCCAGGGCGTGCTTGAAAACGACACTCCTCTCACCGACGCGCACCGGGCTCTGCTGCACGACTACCTCGAGGTGCACGGGGGCCGCGCACCCGATGAGCTCCAACTGGAGAATCCCCGCCTGAGCGACGATCTCCACCAGCTCGTGGCACTTGCCCTCCACGCCGCTGAGGCTCCCGTGAGGCCAGCGCCCACCGCCCGCGTGAGAGGCACGCTGCGCCAACGCTGGATTGGCAGGCACGTGCGCCGCGCAATAGACCACCGCGAGCGCTTTAGGTATCAGCGCGCCCAGGTTTTTGGCATAGCGAGAGACGCATATGTGAGCGTGGGGCACAGGCTGGCAGTGGCGCAGGCTATCGGCGAACCTGATGATGTCTTCTGGCTCACCGTGGAAGAAGTGGACGCGGCAGTATTCGGCCACGCTTGGGACACAGACCTCACTGGACTCGTGTCCTCGCGTAAGGCCCGGCTCCAGGAGTATGCCGAGGCGCTACCGAGCCGTCGTGTGGTGGGTAGCGGTGTGCTCGCGCCCATGGACCTCACATTCCCCGGCGCCCCAGAGCCCGGCGCTCTCACTGGTATGGGGGTGTCTCCCGGGCGGTATTCGGGCGAAGTCTTAGTGCTTGACGAGTTTGACGCCCACGCCGATGTGCGGGGCAAGGTGTTGGTCACATCCCACGTGGACCCGGGCTGGACCCTGCTGTTCGTGGCGGCGGGAGCCATCATCACCGAACGCGGCAATCCGCTCTCACACGTAGCCATCATTGGCCGGGAGCTGGGCATTCCGGTGATTGTGGCGGCCGCCGGTGCCATGACGACCCTTGCCACAGGGGAGCACGTCACCATGGACGGCAGCAGCGGCGACATCACGAGGGGATCGGGGGCAGCCCATGTCGAGTAACGAGTTCTCCCCGCGTGCCTGGTGGCAACGAATCGGGCCAGCCGGTGCCGTGACCGTGCTGAGCATCGGCGTGGCCTGGGCGGCCATCGGCTTGCTTATTGCAGGCCATCTCAAGTGGTCAGTGCTCGCGGCCTTACTCGCGTTTGTATTGGACATGGTGGACGGGTTTGTGGCCCGACGCACGGGCACGGCCTCGGATTTTGGGCGGACGTTTGACTCGCTTGCGGATCTCGTGAACTACTCGGTGTGGTCCGCGCTTGCGGCCGCACTGTGGATTGCGCCCGGTGTGTGGGGCTGGGCCGTGGGTGGACTCATCGTGATCGGCGGCGCGGTGCGTTTGGCGCGATTCACCGTGGACGGCTTTGACGACGGCGCCGTCAAGTACTACCGCGGTGTGGTGACTCCTCACCTCACTCTTGCAGCGATGGTGCTGCTCATGGTGGGCCAGCAGGTGGCCATACCGCTGTTTGCCTCCGTCGTGATCCTCGCAGTGCTCGCCATCGCCCAGCTAGCGGGATTCCGCATGCGCAAGAGCGGCCGCCAAGCGTTGTGGGCGTCGCTGGTGATTCCCCTAGCCGCAGGTGCGGTGTGGTTACTCCCGTGAATGCGCTCTACGTCACCACCGATCACCCGCAGCCAGCCGCACTCATCGACGCGATCATCGCCGCCCAACATGCCTATGCCACGGTGACCCCGCGCTCGCGTAGGGCATTAGCACGTGCGGCTCACCAAGGCAGGCTCGTGGCCGCGTACGGAGAGTCCGGAATGCCGGTGGGGTGGGTGATCGCGGAGCCGTGCACACCGCGTACCACCGAATTGGGTGGAATGTTTGTGCTGGCGGAACACCGCGACGGGAACGCGTTCAGGCAAATCACTGCGTACGCTCTGGCTATGCAACCTCGGTCCATCGTTGTCACGATGGACTCGCGGTTCGCCGCGTGGCTCTTACGTACGTGGGACTTCACCGAGACGACGCTGTGGGGGGTGACCCGGGCATCGGCCGGGGTGTTCTTGTGGCGGCGCCTGTCCCCATGGCGTTTGCGCGCGGCGCTGAGACACGTGGCAAACGCCAAGCCGCGTTACTTGATTCTGGAGCGTGCGTGAGCGACATCAGTTGGTTTGTAGTGTTCACGCTTGGCCTTGGGGCAGTGTTTGGCACGCTCGAGGCATTGGTACGTACCGGGCGATTGGGCTCCGAGAACGGCAGGCGCATCTCCCACGTGGCTGCATGTCTCTACGGCATTGGCATTCACGCGGTGCTCTCTATGTGGTGGTTCGTGGTGGTCGCGGGCACGTTTGTGGTGCTCATGGCTGTGTCCAAGGTGCTGCGGATCCTGCGTTCCATTCACGACACTAAGCGCTCCACGTGGGGTGAGGTGTACATGCCCTTGGGGCTCGGTTTGGCGGCGATTGTGGCGGACACTGACCAGCGAGCGTTTGTAGTGGCGGCGGCGATCCTTGGCCTCGCCGACGTAGCGGCCGGGTTGGTGGGGGATCGCCAGGGAAGTGATGGCAAGACGTGGGGTGGGACCGTGGCGTTCGCTCTTGTGGCGTTAGTGGTGTTGCTCGCCGCGCGCTCAGGGATCGCGCTAAGCCTGGTGGGAGCTGCGTTCCTGGCTGCAGTCGAGCGCATCAGTTTGCGCGGGCTGGACAACCTCACCATTCCCGTGGTTGCCGCCGCGATGCTTGTCGCGCTTGAGTGATAGACGGCGCATCAACACGTCCGTACCCGCATGAATCACGAGGCCCGTTGCCAGCACGGCAGTGCCCATGGCCCATGAGACGCCCCACGCCACATAGGCAAGTGCCGCGCAAATGATCCCATCCGCGAGGTCCGCAGCGCGCTGAACATATCTCCACTGGGACGTGGTCACCTGACCAGGTGCGATGCCGGCCCTGCGCTTGATGAGCGAATTGATGATCTCGCCCACTGAATACGCCGCGCCGATGCTCGCACCCACGGCGAGGGACATCGGCCCTGCAAAGACGGGGTGGGAGAAGGTGCCAAACATGCTGAGCGCACCCGCGACCGCGGCGCCGCCCGCCACATAGAGGACCACTCCGAACCAGGTCTTGTTTTGCCCCACTACTGGAGTTCCGCGTAAAGCAGCTCCGCCATCAATGGGCCTGCGGAATCTGCCGAACCAACC
>JAEYYZ010000064.1 GCA_023428185.1 Actinomycetes bacterium | reverse complement strand
GCGAGATTCTCGCGGAAGTCGAGGCGCTCGTCGCTCAAGGCGCCGTCGAAGTGACGTTGCTGGGTCAAAACGTGAACTCGTACGGCGTGGAGTTTGGTGACCGGGCTGCCTTCGCAAAGTTGTTGCGTGCATGTGGGGACATCGAAGGTTTGGAACGCGTGCGCTTCACCTCCCCTCACCCTGCGGCGTTCACGGACGACGTGATCGAAGCCATGGCCGAGACCCCCAATGTCATGCCGCAATTGCACATGCCGCTGCAATCAGGCTCCGACGCGATCTTGCGTGCCATGAAGCGCTCCTACCGGGCCGAGAAGTTCTTAGGCATTCTGGACAAGGTCCGCACAGCCATTCCCGATGCCGCGATCACTACGGACATCATCGTGGGCTTCCCCGGCGAGACCGAAGAAGACTTCCAAGCCACTCTCGACGTGGTGGAAAAGGCCCGGTTTACCAGCGCCTTCACATTCCAATACAGTCCACGTCCTGGCACTCCGGCCTACGGACTTGAACCGTTGCCCAAAGAAGTTGTGCAGGAACGCTACAAGCGGCTACACGCGTTTCAAGAGCGGATGTCCCTTGCGGACCACCAAGCGATGGTGGGTGGCACAGTGGAACTCATGGTGCTCGACGTTGCTGGCCGCAAGGACGAAGCATCGGTGCGCATGAGCGGACGGGAACCCGGCAACCGCCTCGTTCATTTCACTGTGCCTGAGGGTGCGAACCCGCCTCGGCCCGGCGACATGGTCACGGTGGATGTCACCTACGCCGCGCCACACCACCTCGTAGCGGATTCCGCGCTTGTGGGTGGCACGTACGCGGTGAGACGCACCCGCGCCGGGGATGTGTGGGACGGAGTCCAGGCAGGGGAGCACAGTCACAGCTCCGGAGGGTGTGGCGACTCGTGTGGGACGTCTGTGAGCACCGGTGGTCCGGTGGGTCTAGGCATGCCCACCATCCGCGCGTGAGCCGTGCTTTCATGACGCATCCGCCTGTTCTCGCGATTGTGGGTGCCACGGCATCGGGCAAATCCGCGGTGAGCCTCGCAGTGGCGCGAATGCTGGACTCACAAGGCGGAGCCGAGGTCATCAACGCGGACTCGATGCAGTTCTACCGGGGCATGGACATTGGGACCGCCAAACTCACCGTGGAAGAACGCCAAGGCATCCCCCATCACCAACTTGACATACTCACGGTGAACCAGGATGCCTCTGCGGGCCGGTATCAAACCGAGGGCAGGGTCGACATCGCGGCGATCCTTGGGCGGGGCAAGGTACCGCTGGTGGTAGGCGGCTCCGGCCTCTACCTTCGCGCTTTGCTTGACCAGTTCGAGTTCCCGGGGACAGACCCCACACTGCGCGCTGCCCTTGAGGCAAGGGCTCACACTGAAGGCCCCGGAATCTTGCACCGAGAGCTTGCGGCGAAAGATCCTCAAGCCGCGGCCAAAATCTCGCCGCAAAACGCCAAGCGGATAGTGCGGGCGTTGGAGATCCTTGAGCTCCACGGTGCGTACGCAAGCTCGCTACCCGTCCACACGTACGCCGTCCCGTCCGTGCAAGTCGCCTTGCGCCCCGACCAGGACGCGCTGGATGCGCGCATCGCCGAGCGCGTAGAGCGCATGTGGCGGGCCGGGCTCGTGGAGGAGGTAGAGCGGCTCATTGACCAGGGGATTCGCGAGGCCACCACCGCACGCAGGGCGGTGGGGTACGCCGAGACGCTGCAATACCTTGACGGTGAGATAGACGGGGAGCACGCTCAAGAACTCATTGCCCGCAACACGCGCCGGCTTGCACGGCGCCAGCGCCGTTGGTTCATGCCGGACCCGCGGGTGACGTGGATTGAGGCGCCACGCGATCCCAGCGATGTCGATAGAGCGGCGCGAGATGTGCTTGATGTCTACTTGCGTGAGGCTCGATAGTTCAACGGCCAGGGTGGCAGGGAGCTCTTCGCCTGTGCGGCTGGGTAGTTCAACTCCCGCGTACGCTGGGCGCATGGCTTTGCGCGCCCCTCAGTCCTCGGCTTCGTCGCCGCGCCTGCATTTCACCAAGGGCCACGGCACGGAGAACGACTTTGTGTTGCTCTTTGACGCGCGGGCAGAAATCACGCTCACGCCCGCGCTCGTGCGCGAGCTGTGTGACAGGCGTGCAGGCATCGGCGCAGACGGAGTCATCAGGGCCGTCCCCGCGGGTCTCATCGATGCTGGTAGCGGTTTTGAACCACAGGTGTGGTTCATGGACTACTGGAACGCGGACGGCTCGTTGTCCGAGATGTGCGGTAACGGTGCCCGAGTGTTCGCAGCCTTCCTCGAGAGCGAAGCCGGCCTCGATTTGAGCGCACCGACAGTCATCGGTACCCGGGCAGGTGCCAAGACCGTCACGGCACTGGGGGATGGGCACTACGCCGTGGGAATGGGTCCGTGGCGCATTCCGGAGCAAGACGACGCGGCGGATTGCATTGTGGCGGCGCGCGGTTCCGTGCCACGGCCAGGGCTGAGCGTGGATGTGGGCAACCCGCATACCGTGGTCGCTCTTGCCTCTCAAGACGAACTCACTGGA
>JAEYYZ010000199.1 GCA_023428185.1 Actinomycetes bacterium | reverse complement strand
TCAGGGGCGTGCAGGCTGAGCGCCAGCGTCACGGGAATCCCCTCCCCCGCCAGCTTGTCGATCGCAGGCACCAAGCCGACGGTGGAAACAGTCACGTGCCGAGCCGACAGTCCAAACCCCAACGGCGCAGGCGCCACCAGCGTGCGCACCGCGGTCATCACCGCTTTGTAGTTGGCGAGAGGCTCACCCATACCCATGAACACCACGTTGGACAAGCGCACCGAGTCGGACTCGCTTGCGCCCGCAGTGAGCACCTCGTTCGCGCCGCCCAACTGGCCGTCACGCGCCGCGCGCGCCGCGAGGCGCACTTGCTCAATGATTTCGGCCGCAGACAAGTTGCGGGTGAGGCCCATTTGCCCCGTCGCACAGAACGGGCACGCCATGCCGCAGCCTGCCTGGCTCGTGACACACAACGTGGCGCGGTCGGGATAGCGCATGAGCACCGATTCCACCTTGACCCCGTCGTGAAGGTTCCACAACGTCTTCACCGTGGCCCCGGCATCGGCTTGCAAAGTGCGCACTTGGGTCATGAGTGTGGGAAAGAAGGCGTCGGCCATCTCGGCGCGGGCGTCCGCGGGCAGGTCCGTCATGTCCTCCGGCGTCACCGTGAGGTGATCAAAGTAGTGCGTCGCCAACTGCTTGGCGCGAAAGGCCGGCTGGCCCATTTCGCGTACCGCGTCCGTGCGCTCGGCGGGAGTGAGATCGGCAAAATGGCGAGGTGGCTTGGGCTTGCGGGGCACCGCCATGGTGAGCAAGGGGGCGCCCGAAGGCGACGACGCGGCTGGGCTCGCGGTCACGTCGGTCACAAGGAACCCAACGTTCCCAAGAACAGCGCGAACACTACGTACGCGACGGGCGCCGCGAAAACCATGGAATCGAGCCGGTCCAAAATTCCGCCATGCCCAGGCAAGGCGCTAGACATGTCTTTGATGTTGATGTCGCGCTTGATGGCGCTTTCGGCGAGGTCGCCGATGACGGCGGCGAGGGTACACGCCAAGCCCACCACGGCACCGATGTACCAACGGCCATCCAGCAGGAAGAACGCCGCCACAGTGGACGCGCTGGTGCCCGTGATGACGCCGCCCGCGAAGCCTTCCCACGTCTTGCTGGGGCTCACTCGTGGAAGGAGCGGGCGCTTGCCGAACTTGGAGCCAAAGAACAGTCCACCCGTGTCATTGCCGGAGACCGCAAAGATCAAGATGAGAACGCGGATCCACCCGTCTTCGGCCAGTTCAAGCAACACCACAAACGATGCCAAGAACGGGATCCACATGAGCGTGAGCATGGCCGCCATGGAATCGGCGAGTGTGTTCTCAATACGCTCGTCGCTCAGCCGCCACGCCACCACACCGGCACCACCCACCAGGAGTGCGACTACCAACCCCTCCGGCTTGGCGTACCACGTGGCAATGCCCATACCCACAATCGCGGCGATGATCGGGATGAGCGGGATGCGCCTGCCTTGAAACTTGAGCGCACGGCTCCACTCCACGGCGGCGCCAATGCAGAAGCCGTACACCACCACTGCGAACGCCAACGGGTGCCACCATGCGGTGAAGAGCATGAGACCCAAGAGCGAGAAGCCCACTATGGCGGCGGCGCGCATGTCGCGCTTGGACTTGGGAGCGGGCGCGGGTTGGTCGTTCTCGGCATCCCCGCCGATGCCGTTCTCCCGGTCAGTGCGGTGCCCCACGCCGATGCCATCGCCGCCACCGCTGGGCAGGCCAAGTTCGTTCCATGCAGCAGGCGCACCAGCGCCGGATGGGGGCGCTGTGAATTCGCCCGAGTCGTCCCCTGCGGCATAACCGTCTTCGGCGATTGCGTCTGCACGGTTGGCAACCGGGTCGTACCCGCCGGTTACGGGCGCAAACCCGCCCACCTGAGTCTCCTCAGCGTCGGCGTTGCGAACGATCGGGTCAAAGGCGTCGTCGGCATCGTCATCTTGGTAGCGCTGGTCCTCGGGCTCGCGAGAGAGACCCATCTCGCGCCAGTGGTCAAAAAGTCGCACTTGAAGCTGGCGGTACCGGTGAGTGGAAAAGAGGTCGGCGGCACGCGCACGGCGCCGCGCCGCGTCGGTGTCTTCCGCCTCGTCAGGCGCCTCGGAGTCAAGATGCATAAACGTTAGACCTCGAGGAGTTCGCTCTCCTTGTGAGCGAGGATGGCGTCAATGGCGTCAACGTGCTTCTTGGTGAGCGTCTCGAGTTCCTTCTCGGCGCGAGAGCCTTCGTCCTCGCCCACTTCACCGTCCTTGACCGCCGCATCGATCTGGTCTTTGGCTTTGCGGCGAATATTGCGCACGGCCACACGAGCATCTTCAGCGCGCTGCCTGGCGAGCTTGACGTAGTCGCGACGGCGTTCCTCGGTGAGGATGGGCAGGTTCACGCGGATCACGTGGCCGTCATCGGACGGGTTGACGCCCATGTCGGAGTTGCGCAAGGCCGCTTCAATGTCCTTCTTGGCGCCCATGTCATAGGGGCTAATGGTGACGGTGCGCGGCTCAGGCACAGCGATGGACGCCAGCTGCTGCAACGGGGTGGGCGCGCCGTAGTAGTCCACCATCAGGTTGGCAAACATCGCGGACGATGCCTGGCCCGTGCGGATGCCGGCAAAACTCTCTTTGGCATTCTCAACGGACTTATCCATGTTGTCCTCGGCTTCGAGGAGGATCTCGTCAATCACGTGTGGTCTCCTTATGGCACGGCATTAGGCCGTCACCAGCGTCCCGATTCTCTCACCCAAGAGCGCACGCGTCACATTCCCCGGATCATCGAGGCCGAACACGATCATGGGCACCTTGTTGTCCATGGCGAGGCTGAACGCGGCCTGATCCATGACGTCGTACCTCTTGGCGAGGGCTTCACGGTAGGTGACGTGCTCCAGCCGCTGAGCCTCAGGGTCCTTTTTGGGGTCTGCGGTGTAGATGGCGTCCACCCCATTCTTGCCCATGAGCACTTGGGTGCAACGCGTTTCGAGCGCTCGCTGGAGAGACACGGTGTCCGTGGAGAAGTAGGGCATGCCCGCTCCGGCCGCGAAGATCACCACACGACCCTTCTCCAGGTGGCGGATGGCCCGCAACGGGATGTACGGCTCTGCAACTTGGCCCATGGTGATGGCGGTTTGGACTCTTGTGGCCACGCCTGCCTGCTCCAAGAAGTCTTGGAGCGCTAATGCGTTCATTACCGTACCGAGCATTCCCATGTAGTCGGCGCGGGCACGTTCCATGCCGCGCTGACTGAGTTCCGCACCACGGAAGAAGTTGCCTCCACCCACCACGATCGCCACTTGGACGTCTTGCTCCACCGCTACGGCTATCTCTTTGGCGATACGAGAGACGACGTCTGCATCCAGTCCCACCGCACCGCCGCCGAACATTTCTCCCGAGAGCTTCAGCAAAACACGACGCGCCGCGGGGGTGTCGATGTCTTCAGTGGTGGGCTGGGACATCGGCTCCTCCTCGCGGCGCGTTCGGGTAGTTAGTGCTTAGGCTCCCACACGGAAACGAACGAACGCAGTCAGCGCGCCGCCTGTCTCCTCGACAACCTTGCCTACCGTGGTCTTGGGGTCCTTGGCGAATGCCTGCTCTACGAGCACATTCTCCTTGAACCAGCCGTTGAGACGGCCTTCAACCACCTTAGGCAATGCGGCCTCCGGCTTGCCTTCGGCGCGGGACACTTCCTCCGCCACACGACGCTCGTTGTCCACCACGTCCGCAGGCGCGTCTTCACGCGTCAGGAAGATGGGCGAATAGGCGGCAATGTGCATGGCGATGTCGCGAGCGACGGGGCCAGCTTTGGCGTCGGCACCCACGAGGACACCCACCTGTGCGGGGAGGTCCTTGTTGGTCTTGTGCAGGTAATCGACAACCACGGGGGCTTCGATGCGGGCCACGCGGCGCAGGACGATCTTCTCGCCGAGCACGCCAGCGTTCTCGTCAATGAACTCGCTCACGGGCTTGCCGTCCACGGTGGCCGCAAGTGCGGAGTCCAGGTCGCTGGCGCCAGCGCCCACGACCGCGGCAAGCACGGTGTTGGCCATGGTCACGAACTTCTCGTTCTTGGCAACAAAGTCCGTCTCCGAGTTGATCTCGATGAGCGTGCCGATCTGACCGGCGCCACCCTCGTGGATCTCGGTGATGACCAAGCCCTCGGACGCGGAGCGGCCCTCGCGCTTGGTGACACCCTTGAGGCCCTTGATGCGAAGGATCTCTACGGCCTTGTCCTGGTCGCCGTCAGCCTCGTCGAGGGCCTTCTTGACGTCCAGCATGCCTGCGCCAGTGCGCTCGCGGAGCGCCTGGATGTCAGCAACGGTGTAGTTGGCCATTGTTACTTCTCCTCGGTGGTCTCAGCGTCGTCAGCCTTAGCCTTGGAAGCCGCGGGCTTCTTAGCTGCGGGCTTCTTGGCAGCAGGCTTGTCGCCCTCGGCTTTGTCAGCCTTCTCGGCCTTCTCAGCCTTCTCGGCAGCAGGCTTTTTGGCTGCGGGGGACTTGGCAGCGGCCTTCTTGATGGCAGGTGCCTCTTCAGCGGCAGGTGCCTCATCGGCAGCGGGTGCCTGTTCAGCGGCAGGTGCCTCTTCAGCAGCGGGTGCCTCAGCAGCGGCGGGAGCCTCGGCCCCACCCAGCAACTCCTGCTCCCACTCAGCGAGCGGCTCCTCGGCCACCGCGCCCTCAGCGTCGGCGGTGGGCTTGGATGCGTGACGCATCTTGATGCCCTCAGCCACGGCGTCGGCGATGACGCGAGTCAACAGACCTACGGAACGGATGGCGTCGTCGTTGCCGGGGATGCCGTACTGCACGTCGTCGGGGTCGCAGTTGGAGTCGAGGATGCCCACCACGGGGATGCCAAGCTTGGCGGCCTCGTCAACGGCGAGGTGCTCCTTGTTGGTGTCCACCACCCACACGATCGAAGGGGTCTTGTGCATGTCGCGGATGCCGTTGAGCACCTTGAACAGCTTGTCCTTCTCGCGGCGCAGGATGAGCAGTTCCTTCTTGGTGCGGCCGGAACCGGCGACGTCGTCAAAGTCGATCTCTTCCAGTTCCTTGAGGCGCGTGATGCGCTTGCTCACGGTCTGGAAGTTGGTGAGCATGCCGCCCAGCCAACGCTCGTTGATGTAGGGCATGCCTACGCGAGCAGCCTGCTCGGCGATGGTCTCTTGCGCCTGGCGCTTGGTGCCCACGAACAGCACCGTGCCACCGTGAGCGACGGTGTCGCGCACAAAGGCGTACGCGTTGTCGATCTTGGCGAGCGACTGCTGCAGGTCAATGATGTAGATGCCATTGCGCTCGGTGAAAATGAAGCGCTTCATCTTGGGGTTCCAGCGGCTGGTCTGGTGGCCAAAGTGGACACCCGAGTCGAGCAGCTGGCGCATGGTCACAACGGCCATGGCTATTCCTTGTCCGCACGCTTGCGCGCACTGTCTGGGGCCGCACACCGGCTTGACGATGCTGCGGGTACTTTTGGTTATGCGGCGTGCCTCAGGTGAGACCTGCCCCTAGCGCCATCGCGGTTCCGCACCGGTCTCCCTGGGGAGGGTTTCCGGACCTTCGCTTCCCCGGCGCCGCCGGCCTAAGCCGACGCGTATGGCGCGCGATGTCATCTCTCGCGAGATGCGACGACAATCGTACCCGACTGGGCGCTGGTGTGCTGACGCGGGCGGTGTTGAGGCAGTTGGCTTCCGTGCCGTACCCAGGCCGCGCTTACAGCCCGTTCTCCCCCGATGCCGGCGCCCAGCATGCGAGTCCCGTGCCCGAGGCGTTGTGCTGGGGCCGTGCTCAACCTTCGTTTCTGGGCGGCAATGCTCGCCACGCTCGCCGCGTCCGTGCTGCTCGCGCTCGCCCCCTACGCGCCCGCGCGTGGTGCGGGCGACCCTCAACCGCATCCAGTGTTGGTGCTCCCCATTCCAGAGGGAAGGCTGGTACGCCTCGCCTCGATCCCCGAGCAGAACTGGAGGCCCGGGCATCGTGGCGTGGATATTGCAGCCGCACCAGGCGACGACGCCGTGGCCCCGGGTAGCGGACGCCTGGTGTTCGCGGGGCCGGTTGCGGGCCGAGATGTGGTGACGATCCGGCTGGATGTGGGGGTGGATGCCACGCTAGAGCCTGTGCTCGCGTCAGTGGCAGTAGGTGATCGTGTAGCACGAGGTCAGGTGGTGGGGACCGTCACTGACGGTGCGACCCACTGCGCTCCGGCCACGTGCGCACATTGGGGAATCAAAGATGGCGAACGCTACCTCGACCCGCTGGATTGGCTCGTGGGCTTTGGGCCGGTGATCTTGCTTCCCGATGCGTGAGGCTGCTCCACGAAGGCGCGGCGGCGCGTCCGGACCGTTCGCGCCGACTCGAGTCCGCGACGGGTGGCTATGAGAAGGCGCCGGTACTCACCAGGCACTCGCGAAGCTTCTTCACCGCCCCGGAGTGAATCTGGGATACCCGCGACTCGGTGACTCCAAGGATCTGGCCGATCTGCGCGAGAGTGAGATTCTCGTAGTAGTACAACCTCAGCACTTCTTGCTCGCGGTCACGGGTCTCTTGAATGGCGGAAGCCAGGAGGGCGTGCGCCTCGCGCACCTCGAGGGACTGCGCGGCGCCAGGCACCGCGAGCGAGGTCACGGCGTCCATGGAGCAGCTTTGAGGGTCGGTGCCCATACTGTCCAACGCGGCAACATGACTCAGTGTGACTTGCGCCCTGACCGTGCGGACTTCCGCCGTTTCCCATTCAAGGTGCGCCGCGACGTCCTGGTCAGTCACGGGCCGCATGAGGGACTGTTCCAGCAAACGGCTTGCCGCCTCCACAGCGCGGGCCTTGGTGCGCACGGAACGCGGCACCCAGTCGGCGGCGCGCAACTCATCGATGATGGCGCCCCTCACCCTCGTAGCGGCGTACGTCTCAAACTTGAAACCGCGCTCCGGCTCAAACTTCTCCACTGCGTCGATGAGCCCAAACATGCCGTAGGACACTAAGTCAGCGAGTTCCACTGTTTCAGGAAGCCGCACGATCATCCTGGTGGCCACTTGAGTCACCATGGGCGCGTAGTGCATGATGAGACCGTCGCGGATTGCCGTGCGCGCGTCGCCCGTGGCTGTGGCGTATTGCTCCCACCACGTAGCGACGTCATCGGCGGTGGGTTCGGAGATGCGGTACTCAGCACCCACGGTGGTGTCACCTCGGTACGTCAAGGTCGTGGACTTAGGCATGAGCTCTCCTCCTAGGCACGCGGGTGGGCGAGTTGGTAGGCGGACCGCAAGCGTTCCGCAGAGACGTGGGTATACCGCTGAGTGGTGTTGAGCGATGCGTGGCCAAGAACTTCTTGAACCGAGCGCAAGTCGGATCCCCCGGTGAGCAAGTGGGTGGCGGCGCTGTGCCGCAACGCGTGGGGTGCCACGTCTGGGACTCCTGCAGCGGCACACAACTGGTGGATCGCCTCGCGCACTTGGCGCTGGTCTACCCGCTGGCCGCGCTTGCCCAAGAACAATGCGGCCGATGTCCGGGGCGAGACGCACCGCGGCCGGCCAGCTTCGAGCCACTCGCGCACAGCGGCGGCAGCGGGCGTGCCGAAAGGAATGACACGTTCCTTATTGCCTTTGCCCACCACTTTGACGAGGCGTTCGTCGAGGTCGATGTCGTGTACGTCAACCGAGCAGAGTTCGCCCACGCGCATTCCGGTGGCGTACAGCAGTTCGGCGATAGCCCAGTCGCGCAGGGTGATGGGGTCCGCATCGTCGGCCCTCAGTTCTGCGACGCGCAGCATCTCAAGGACGTTGGGGATAGACAAGACCTCAGGCATGGTGTGGCTTGCGCGTGCGGAGGCGAGTCGCAGCGCGGGGTTGTGTGGCACCCGGCCCTCGTCGTGGGCCCAGCCGTAGAAGGCACGCACCGACGCTCCGCGCCGAGCCAGCGTTGTGCGCGTTAGGCCCTGAGCGGCCATGGCGGCAAGCCACGCTCGCAGGTCTTCAAGTGTGGCGTCAGCGAGGTGGGTGTCAGCGGAGCGCAGGAACGTTGCCAGGTGGCCGAGATCGCCCAGGTAGGCGCGTGCCGTGTGTGGTGACATTCCCCGCTGATGCCGCAGGTATTCCTCGAAGAGCGGCAACAGTTCACCGGAGGGGCGAGCCTCCTGTGACACATGTGCGCTGTGTGACATGTGATGACTGTGGCACTGTCACATCGACAAATGCAACCCCTTTTGTCACATTGTTCACACAAACACCGCGATTATCACCCGCTTTGTCCGCTTATGTCGGTTTTCTTGCCGATAACTACGCCGGTTTCTTTCTCCATCCTGCCTCCGTTCGCACGGCCAAATCGGCGAGTTCGAGTGCCGCGAGCGCCCCCCGAGTGGTGGCTGCGGTGAGGCCCGCACGCGCCGCTACCGCATCCACTACAGCGGCACGGTTGCTGAGAGCGTCGTACACCGCCCGATGCTCCGGCCTCCCAAACTCGGGTCGAGTTGCGGGGGAAGTTGTGCGGGCGCCACTCGCGGACTGTTGGCCCGCGCCTCCCGGGTGACCATCAGCGCCACCCCGTTGCTCACCCGCGCCTCCCGCGTGACCGTCAACGAACAATGACAGCTCCTCACCCAGGGGAGCCGCGAGCTCGAGGACATCCTGGGCGCTTGTCACCAATACGGCTTGCCCATCCCTGATCAACCGGTGGCAACCAGCGGATGAGGCTGAGGTGACAGGGCCGGGCACCGCACCCACGGCCCTGGCGAGTTCCACGGCATGCGTTGCGGTGCTCAGCGCGCCGGACCGCCACGCCGCTTCCACCACCACCGTGGCGGTTGCGGTGGCGATGAGTCGGTTGCGTGACAAGAACCTCGAGCGATGCGGCGCGTAACCCGGAGGAA
>JAEYYZ010000195.1 GCA_023428185.1 Actinomycetes bacterium | reverse complement strand
GACGTGTCGCGGCGGGGGAGCGCCATTGGGACCGGTGGCATGATCACCAAGCTCGAAGCGGCGGCGATTGCCACAGGGAACGGCATGCCGGTGGTGTTGGCGTCGGCCGCCGACGGTGCGCGGGCTCTCGCTGGCGAGAACGTGGGCACGCTGTTTGCGGCGCGTAGCAAGCGTTCAGTGAGCAGGCTCGCGTGGCTCAAGCATGCCGCCAAGACCACCGGGCAACTCGTCCTTGATGAAGGTGCCGCCAAAGCGGTCCAAGGCAAGCGGGCATCTCTGTTGGCTGCAGGTGTCACCGGGGTGCGCGGCGAGTTCGAGGCAGGCGATCCCGTGGAGATTGTGGGCCCGGATGGAACCGTGATCGCGCGCGGCTTGGCGGCCTTCCCTGCCCATGAAATCCCCGCGATGCTGGGGCTTTCCACAGCGGTACTTCGCGAACAACGCGGCGAACATTTCGCAAAGCCGGTAGTGCATATCGACGATCTCATCGTGGTCCGGTAGACCTTTTCCCGAGCACGGACCGCAATTGCCGTGAATCCTTGAACCGATTCGAAACTTTTCGTTGCAAAACCGTGCCCATTTGGCTGAGCATCCTCGAAACTCTGGGCGCTACGGTGAATCAGCCCCCACAAATGGGGGCGACCACGGGGGAACCCCCATCCAACACACAGAGAGGTGTGATGTGAGGAAGAAAAACACCCTTCAAATCGCAGCAGGTTTTGCTGCGGCTTCCGCACTCGTCATGGCCGGTTGTTCTTCGGACACCGCCACCACCAACAGCCCCGCACCCGGCGGCGACGGCGAAGGTTCGACGCGCGCTTGCGTGATCTTGCCCGATGCCGCATCGTCTCCCCGCTGGGAGAACGGTGACCGCCCCGCACTTGAGGCGGCGTTCACCGCAGCAGGCTACGAGTCGGACATCCAGAACGCGCAGGGTGACACCGCCAAGTACGCCACCATCGCCGACGGCATGATTGCCCAGGGTTGTGGTGTCATGTTGCTCGTTGACCACCAGGGCGCGGCAGTTGCCGTGACCGAGAAGGCCAAGGCCGAAGGCATCCCCGTCATCGCGTACGACCGCCCCATCCCCGGTGCTGACTACTACGTCTCCTTCGACAACTTCGAGGTAGGCGCCATGCAGGGCCAGATGGTCGTCGACGGTCTCGAAGAGGCCGGCGTGGACCCGGCATCGGCAACGGTTGTCTACATCGGTGGAGACCCCGCCGACGGTAACGCCAAGATGTTCCACGACGGCGCAGTGTCCGTGATGGAAGCAGCGGGCATCACCCCCGCCGCTGAGCCCGCAGGTCTGTGGGACGGCGAGCACTCGGCAACCGTGTTCGAGCAGGCACTCACCGAGCTCGGCGGTTCCGTCGACGCAGTGTGGGCAGCCAACGACACCAACGCAGCTGGCGTCATCACCATCCTGGACAAGAACGGTCTGACCGTTCCCGTCTCGGGTCAGGACGCCTCGGTCGCTGGTTTGCAGAACGTCCTCTTGGGCAAGCAGACCGGAACCGTGTACAAGCCGTACCAGGTGCTCGCTGCCTCGGCTTCTGACCTCGCGATCGCTCTGCTCGCAGGTGAGACCGTGACCGCCGACAAGACGCTCGATGACGGCACGCCGTTCATCGCTTCGCCTCCGATCGACGTTCGCATCGACAAGGTCCAGCAGGTTATCGACGATGGCAACGCCTCGTACGACGAGATCTGCGCCGGTGACGTGAAGGCTGCTTGCGACGCAGCAGGTATCACCGCTCCGTAAGGACCCGTCTACACACCAAGGGAGGGTTCCGCATCGTCATGGTGCGGAACCCTCCCCGCGTGGTGGACTATGAACACGTTGATGTGACCATGTCAAAGGAGACGATGGTGGGACAAGCGACCATAGAGTTGCGAGAAGTAACCAAGAGTTTTGGCCCGGTAGATGTGCTCAAGGGAGTGAATTTCTCGGCACACGCTGGCCGCGTCACGGCCCTCGTTGGAGACAACGGAGCTGGCAAGTCGACGCTCATTAAAGGCCTCGCAGGGGTTCAGTGGTATGACGGCGGTCAAGTGTTGTTTGACGGCGAACCTGTCCACTTGCACCACCCTCGCGAGGCGGCCCGCCACGGCATCGAAGTGGTGTACCAAGACCTCGCGTTGTGCGACAACCTCGACATTGTCCAGAACATGTTCTTGGGCAGGGAGGAACTGCTGACCGGCACCTTCGACGAA
Organism: Actinomycetes bacterium; assembly: GCA_023428185.1. GTDB lineage: Bacteria > Actinomycetota > Actinomycetes > Actinomycetales > Demequinaceae > Demequina. The sequence continues at coordinate 1,083 of JAEYYZ010000195.1, read as the reverse complement.
GGTCGCATGGAGGTAGAGGCCGCACGCGCATTGCAGTCGTTGTCAGTCAAGACGGTGAAGTCGCTGCGCCAGAAGGTGTCTTCGCTTTCGGGTGGTCAGCGCCAGACGGTGGCCATTGCGCGTTCCGTCATCAAGCAAGCCAAGGTGGTGATTCTCGACGAACCCACCGCAGCCTTGGGTGTGGCGCAGACCGAGCAAGTGCTCAATCTGGTGCGCAGGCTCGCCGACAGCGGCGTGGCCGTCATCATCATTTCGCACAACTTGCAGGACGTGTTTGAAGTCGCTGATGACATCAGTGTGCTCTACCTGGGGACCATGACCGCACGGCTCAAGGCCAAGGACACCAACCCCAACGACGTGGTGGGCTACATCACCGGTACCAAGAAAATGGAGGTTGTGGCCGCATGAGTCTCGGTACCGAAGGCGAGATCGCAGGGGCCGCTGAGGTGGCGGCTCGCCAGTCCGATGCACCCAGCCTGCTTGGTCGTGGCGTCGAGCACGGTGTAGGCGATCACTTCAAGGCCTACGTGAGCCGTGTCAAGGGCGGCGAGATGGGCGCATTGCCAGCCATCGGCGGCCTTGTGGTGCTCATGACGGTGTTCTCCTTTGCGCACCCGGCGTTCATGACCGAACGTAATATCGCCAACCTCATCACTCAGTCCGCGGCTCTCGTGACGCTCGGCATGGCGTTGGTGTTCGTGTTGCTGCTGGGCGAGATCGACTTGTCAGCGGGTGTCACGTTCGGTGTGGCCATGGCGGTGTTCGTCAAGAGCACTCAACCTGGTGGCCTGTCGCTCCCCGTGGCGTTGGCCGTCGCTATTGGCATCGGTATCGCTGTAGGCGCGTTCACCGGCTTCTTTGTGTCAAAAGTGGGCGTGCCATCGTTTGTGGTGACTTTGGGTCTATTCCTAGGTCTACAAGGCGTGATTCTGCTCATCATTGGCGCCGGTGGCACCTACCGCCTCATCCCGGAGCCCATCAAGGCCATTCAGAACAAGAACATGCCCTTGTGGGCAGGCTGGGCACTGCTCGCCATCGTGATCGCCTTGCTACTTGGTGTGGCACTCTACGATCGTTGGCGTC
>JAEYYZ010000144.1 GCA_023428185.1 Actinomycetes bacterium | reverse complement strand
ATCGGCTGGGTCATTGACGCGCCCCACACCGAAACCCCCGTCTCGCTCGGCACGCCACTTGCGGCATCGGCGTTAATCAACGTGGTCCCACGGTTGAGCCCGCCAGGTCAGACGCACGACTACCGGGCGTATTGCCAGTGGGTGTCCACAGATCCACGCTTCCAGCGCCGCGGCTATGCCAGGGCATTGATGGAGCGGTTGCTTGACTATGCGGATGCCACGGGCTTTGACGTGGTGGAACTGCACTCGTCCCCGTTCGGGCGCAACCTGTATACGTCGTTGGGCTTTGCGCCTTTCCCGGCCGTCGAGTACCCCTCCGAGGTTCGCGGAATCCCCATGATCCGCAAGCGTCCTGCGAACTGACGGCGTGGGGTGACCAGGGCGTCGGACCCATTGCCTAGACTCACCGCGTGAGCTCTGACTACTCCGCACGCCACCTGTCCGTCCTCGAGGGACTTGACGCGGTCCGCAAGCGCCCAGGTATGTACATCGGCACCACCGATTCGCGTGGGCTCATGCACTGCTTGTGGGAAGTCATCGACAACTCGGTGGACGAGGCTCTTGGTGGCTTCGGAGACCGCATTGAAGTGGTGCTTCACCCCGACGATTCCGTGGAAGTGCGCGACACGGGCCGCGGCATTCCTGTAGACATTGAGCCCAAGACCGGCCTCAGTGGTGTTGAAGTGGTCATGACCAAGCTGCACGCGGGAGGCAAGTTTGGCTCGGGCTCCTACGCAGCATCGGGCGGTTTGCATGGTGTGGGTGCTTCGGTGGTCAATGCGTTGAGCGAGCGCCTGGATGTGTGGGTGGACCGAGGCGGCAAGACGCATCACATGTCGTTCCGCCGCGGCGAGCCGGGCCGGTTTGACGACCCGGCCTCAGGCCCCACGCCCGATGCCCCCTTCACACCATTCATCACGGGGTCCGAACTCGCGGTGGTCGGTTCGGTAGGGAAGTCCGTCACTGGTACTCGGATTCGCTACTGGGCGGACAGGCAAATCTTTGCCAAGACTGCTCGATTCGCTACAGACGAACTCATCCAGCGCGCGCGTCAGACGGCCTTCTTGGTTCCTGGCCTTGCACTCAGTGTGCGCGACGAACGCAACCCGCTGGAGCCCGTGGAGGAGACTTTCAAGTTCAGCGGCGGCACCAAGGACTTTGTGGACTTCATCGCCACCGATGCCGCCATCACGGACACCTGGGAACTGACAGGGGAGGGCACGTACACCGAGACAGTGCCCGTGCTCAAAGCCAACGGGCAGTTGGTGTCCGAAGAGGTGGAACGCACGTGCCGAGTGGATATCGCGCTGCGCTGGGGCAACGGCTACGAAACGGACGTGCGCAGCTTTGTAAACATCATTGCCACGCCCAAAGGTGGCACCCACGTGGCGGGCTTTGACCAAGGCATCGTCAAGGTATTGCGCAAGGCCATCGAGACAAACGCCCGCAAACTCAAGATCACGGGCAAAGACGGCGCGGAACGCATCGAGAAGGACGACATCATGGCGGGCCTCACAGCCATTGTCACCGTGCGCATTCCCGAGCCACAGTTCGAAGGCCAGACCAAGGAAGTCCTAGGCACCGCGCCCGTGCGCGCCATCGTGTCCAGGGTGATTGAGACGGAACTCACTGCGCTACTCAATTCAAGTAAGCGAGACACCAAGGCTCAGGCGGCCATCGTGCTTGAGAAGATCGTGGCAGAGATGCGGGCCCGTGTGGCCGCGCGCAAGCAAAAGGAGATCTCGCGCCGCAAGAACGCGCTGGAGACCTCGTCATTGCCGTCCAAACTCGCGGATTGCCGTACCAGTGACGTCGAGAAGTCAGAACTGTTCATTGTTGAGGGCGATAGCGCGCTCGGCACCGCCAAGCTGGCGCGACGCTCCGACTTCCAGGCACTGCTTCCCATTCGCGGCAAGATCCTCAACGTCCAAAAAGCGTCCGTCACTGACATGCTGCACAACGCCGAATGCGCGTCAATCATTCAGGTGATTGGCGCCGGTTCGGGGCGCACTTTTGACCTGGAGGCGGCTCGTTACGGAAAGGTCATCCTGATGACCGATGCCGACGTTGACGGCGCGCACATCAGGACCCTGCTGCTCACGTTGTTCTTCCGGTACATGCGTCCTCTCGTGGACGCCGGGCGAGTCTATGCCGCAGTGCCCCCGCTTCACCGCGTCGAGGTGATGGGCAGCGCTCGCAAAGACCGGGAATACATCTACACCTACAGCGAGAAGGAACTCCAAGACACTCTCGCCACGTTGCGTCGCAATGGCCGCAAGTACAAAGAAGACATTCAGCGCTACAAAGGCCTGGGCGAGATGGACGCCGATCAACTGGCCGTGACCACCATGGATGTCGAGCACCGCACGTTGCGGCGCATCACTGCGGACCACGCGGCCAATGCCGAAAGGGTCTTTGAGTTGCTCATGGGCAACGAGGTGGCACCACGCAGGGACTTCATCGTGGCGGGTGCGGCGGGGATCGATCACCACAGAATCGACGTCTGACGCCGGGCGTTTGACTCAAGTCCCGGGTGACTCGCGCCACAATGGTGCCGTGACCGAGGATCAGCAGCCTTCCACTGAGGAGATCGAGGAAAGCCTCGAGCCCGTTTCGCTCATTGCGCAGTCGGGCGCCGTCATCCGTACCGGGCAGCTGATGTTGGCCTCGGGTACAGCGAGCTACCGGGTGAAGCAAGCCATGACGGCAGTGGCACGGTCGCTAGGAATCGACCGCCCCAAGCATCACGTGTCCTTCACCGAGCTCGCTGCGACGAGCCACCGGGGCAAGATCTTCCGCACGGAAGTTGCGGAAAGCAAGGGCTTCCACGTCAACGCTGACAGGATCAACCGGCTCGATCATTTCCGACGCACGTTGCCGGAACGTAGCTCCGCTGAGGACATCCATCGCAGGCTCGACGACATTGCCGCGTACGGCAACCTCTACCCACGGTGGGGATACGCCACCTTTGCTGGCCTGGCATGCGCCGCGTTTGCTGTGCTCAACAATGCGTTGCCATGGGAAGTGGCAGTGGTGTTTGTGTCAGCATTCTTGGGTCTGTGGGTGAGGCGGCTCTTGGGAGACCGC
>JAEYYZ010000134.1 GCA_023428185.1 Actinomycetes bacterium | reverse complement strand
GCCATGACTTCTTGGAAGTCGCCAAAGATCTGCATTCGGCCCGGTTCCAGCATGTAGTCGCTCTGGAACGTGCCGTAGCCATCCACAAGCACAATGATGCGAGGCAAGCCACGTTCGCCGGACTTTGAGCGGTACTCGGCGAGGTTAGACGCGCGCGCCGCTGAGAACTTTTCAAGGCGCTCATTCACCACGCCCGCGAGGCGCTTCATCATGCGACCCACGCGTTCGAGGTCGTCTCCGTCCACCACATCCGCCACGTTGGGTAGAGGCCTCAACATGTCGAGACCGCCGCTCGCTGCATCGAGGGCGTAAACATGAACGGGCGCAATGTCGCGCGCCAACGCGGCTCCAATAGCAATGGACCGCAACGCGGTGGACTTGCCAGCTCCGGAACTACCCAGGATGAGCAAGTTGCCGTCGTTGTCGGGATCGTAGGTAGCCACAGACTGGGCCTGGTGGGCGGGATCGTCGATGAGACCAAAGGCCGCTCCGCCTCCTGCCCGCTTGCCGAGTTCTCGCAACTCGTACGTGCTCGCGAGTTCGTCAAGCCACGGGCGCCGGGGCTCTGGGATGCCCATGAGTGCGGCGGCGCCCACCATAGCGGCCACGACGCGCTCGGCATCGGGCGCGCCTTCTACTACTGCGACGCGAGAGTCCTCAGCGGGCTCCCATGCCTCACCAGCACCCAGTGCCAATTCGCGGATCCCCACTTTGACCCCACCACCTGGAACGGAGTGTGCACCCGCGTACGCTGCCTGGAACGTGGACAAGCGGCCTGGACCCATCCGCACCATGGCGCGGCCAGGGAGCGAAGGATCGACGTGTGCGGCGGAAGGGACCCCCAAGATGTCCGCCGAGTCCGCCTCATCGGCCATGCGTAGAGCGATGCGCAAGTTGGTGTTGGCGCGGAGGTTGTCCTTGATCACGCCGGCGGGTCGCTGGGTGGCGAGGATCAAGTGCAATCCAAGTGAACGGCCACGCTGGGCGATGTCCACCACGCCGTCGACAAAGGCAGGCACCTCTTGCACCAAGGCGGCAAACTCGTCGATCACGATGACCAGGCTGGGTGGGGTTTCGGGGTCCCCGGTCTTGTCAAGGGTTTCCAAGTCCTTGGCACCCTTGGCCGCAAGCAAACGCTCACGGTAGTGAAGCTCCGCCCTCAAAGACGCGAGCGCACGGTCCACCAAGTGAGGTGTCAGGTCCGTCACCAAACCCACACAGTGCGGGAGTTGGACACAATCAGCAAAGGCCGAGCCACCCTTGTAATCCACAAAAAGGAAGGTCACTCGCTCAGGGCTGTACGCGGCGGCCATGCCCAGAATCCACGCTTGCAGGAACTCCGACTTACCTGCTCCCGTGGTTCCTCCCACCAATGCGTGAGGTCCGTCCCGCTTGATGTCGAGGTAGAACGGTTCCGCACCCGCATGACCCACGAGCGCACGCAACGAGAAAGGGCGCTTCTTACCTGTGGGCGCCGCTTGCGAACTACGCCAACGCTGTTCATGGTGGCCCGGCTCCAAGGCATCAAAACTGTGCAACTCCATGAAGGAAACCGAACGCGGCACGTCGGCCGAGGCGTCGGCCACGATGCCAACGTCCTCAACACACGCAAGGTGCCGAGCAAACTGCGTGGCCTCTTCAGTGGAAACGAACTCACACTGGACGGGCACATCGCTCGAGCCTCGCCGCACTTGGCCCACCACCGCGGAGCCGGAGTCGTCAGCGAGCACAAACGTTCGGCATGCTGCGGGCAGGGTGTTGAGTGAAGGCGCCACCCAAATGACGTGCACGTTGACGTCGGGACCCTTCTCAGCCAATCGGATCAAACGGGGGCGGTCGGCAAGGCCGTCATCGTGAACAAAGACGATGATCGCGGGCTTGAGCGGCTTCTCTCGTTCCGCAGCGCTTTCTTTGAGGATGCCCCGCAACTCCGGGTCATAGGAGCCGATGTCCTGACCGGCCCGGGAAGCGACCACGCCTTCCAATTGGGCGAGGAGCTGTTGACTGCCGCCACGTGTTTGCACCACGTGGTCGCCGCTAATGGGCGATGTGGGTGACGAGGTGTGAGGCAACCATTCAAGCCAGCGCCACTGCGCGCCCAACGCGGGCGAGACGAACCCTGTTACTACGCATTCCATTGGCGAATGCAGACCTGCGACCTGCACCAATACGGCTCGTGCAATGCTTGCGGCAATCTCAGCAGGACCCGTGATGCCGAGCCCACCTACAGCGCGCAAATCGGCAGTCACAGGAACGTTGTCAATGGGCTCAAAGCGCTTCTTGAGATCCATGGCGCGTTGGTAGGTGTCGCCCACCGCGTCCCTCATGGATGGGCTCGTAATTTTGATGACGGAAGGCACCGTGCCAAGACCCACGCGTGCGGTCAGGAATCCGTCATGCTCCGGACGGGCAGTCCACAGCAAGGGCCCGTAGCTTCTGCCCGCCTCAATCACATCATGCACTGAAGGGGCGCGCTGGAGTCGTACTGAACGCTCTTCTTCTTGCTTCTCTGCGAGCGTTTGCTCCGCAACCTTGAGGTCCTCATCGAACTGCTCGGTCTTGGTGCGGCTGTCCTTCTTTTGCGTGATGCGGGAATCCCAGAAGGATCCAATCAGCATGAGCGGAGTCATGGCCACAAAGATGAGAGACATCAAGCGTCCGGTGACAAAGTACATGGTGGTGCCGAGGATGATGGGCGCCACCAATGCCGTCTTGGGGAACTGGCGCGGTACCGGCTTGGCAGGCGGGTCCGGCAAGTCCACTTCCTCGTCCGGCAACACCGGCACCACGCGAGGGGAGCGCGTGAACGGAACTGTCGAACTCAACGACAGGCTCTCGGCTACGCCCTCCGCAAGGCGGATGTCCATCTCAGTATCACCAATGAAGATCGAGTCGCCAGGAAGCACCTTTGCGCGGGTCACAAACGTGTCCCCCACGAGCACCCCGTTGGTGGAGCCCATGTCCACAATCTCGATGCCGTTGCCCACCACTATGCGCGCATGCCGCTTGGATGCCAAGGAGTCACTCAAGCGCACGGCAACGTCAGGGTCACGGCCCACCACGTTGGATCCGGCAACGAGCGGGAAAGTCTTGCCGGCATCGGGGCCCGCAAGGATAGTCACGATTGCGACAGTCTGATTGCTCTCTGAGAGCGTGGCTGCTTGCGAGGCGGCCGCCAACTCGAGGTGGTCACCCGCGCGGATTCCCGAGGCCGAGAGTTCCTGGTCGCGCTCCACGCCGCGGCGCGCTGCAGACCCAGCGCTCAGGGCAGTGACCACTACAGTCAGGTCCTCCGGAGGCGTGGTGCCGCGGCGCGTGGGATCCGCCAAGAACACTTGGCGCGCGACATCGGCCACCGTGATCTCACCACCCGCGTTGAGTTCGAGCATCGACGTGCCGCCATCGCCACGCGAATAAGTGACCTTCAGAGTCATGGTTTACGGGCCTTTCCCTCAGTCGTTGTCGTCAGGATCATCTAGTTGCGGGCGGTCCAAGAGTGCGAGATCTGCGCGGCTCACCATGCGCGCCGCGAGCGCGTACTCCACCAGCCGACCCCGGCGATTAGTGGCGTACTTGCCGCCGCTACCGCGAAGGCCACTGACTCCCACTTTGTCCAACTTCTCGCAGACGTTGTCGAGCTTGCGATTGAAGCGTGTCAAGGTCCATCCCAAACGCTTTGCTGCCTGGGCCGAGGAGGGAATGGCTGACATGCTCGCGCCCTCACGGCGTAGCATCGGCTCGGCAAGGGCAACGAGGAGCAAGTGCTGGCTAGGCGTGAATGACACGGCGCCCACGGTGGTCTCACCGTGATCGCTGATGGTGCCGTGCATTTCCTCAAACTTGGGCGCGTCCGCGAAGATTCGCATCTCGTATGTAGTGGGCCCGGCCGTGAAAATCACGTACGTCGCATGGAACACGATGGGCAGTCGCGCTCCGGGCGCGAGCCACGCCTGAACGCGTCCGCCGCCGTCCGTGACAGTTGCGGTGAGTCGCGTGCCCACATTCGCTAGCCACCACAAGCCATCCGAGCGGCTGATGTGCAGAAAGTGCCTGTGCAAAAACGGATTGTCATCCAGCGCAAGCGTGCCTTCCCGCCCCACCGTAATGATGTCGCCCGGGTACGCGTGATAAAACTCCCCGGCGAACTCGAGAGATACCCGGTCTGATCGTGGCGAGCCGGATTCGGAAACAGGAGCGGCCGAACCGATCATGGGGCACACCCCACAGCCGGTTCCGCCGATGCCCTGCCGTCGGCCCGACGCACCAGGACTTCGATGCACACTGTTTCGCCCTCGATGTACGGAATGTGCACGGACGTGTCCTCGGTGGTTTCCATGGCCACCGCCTCGCCTGCTACCTGCTCGCCCCACAGGTACATGTCACCGTCTTCCGGTTCAGGGTTTGTCCAGGTGAAAAACACCGAGTCGCCCTGAATCTCACCCTCAAGGTCAGCGGGCGTGGGCACTTGGCGAGGCAAGACCACATCGTCTACCGGTTTGACATCTGTGGGCGAAGGCGAAGGGTCCGGACCGTTGCCCATGGCACCGAGTAGCGCGCCGGTACCCACGATCGCACCCACCAAGACCACCCCAGCTCCGGCGAGCAACCACGGCAGGGCGGACCGCTTGGCCGGCTGTTCGCCAGGCGTGGGCCCGGCATCGGGCATAGCAATGTCCGGTGCAGCGGAGGCGTCTGTGTGGAGGGGCGGCGAGTCAAGCGAGTCTCGCGCCACAGTGTGGTCAAGGACGTGTTCCACCTGAGCGGTGGGGTAGGTCCACGCGGCGGGAGTTGCTGGCGCCGCAGGAGGGAGCGGAGCCGCCGGCGAAACCGGAGGTGACGCGACTCGATTCTGCTCAGGCGCCGTGTAGTCCTGCGTCCAGCCTGGAGTGGGGGGCTGGGCGCTGATGTCGGAAAGGGGCGGGTTGGAAGTGGACCCGCGAGGGTCGATGGTGACGATCGAGCGCACCCGTGTGCGACCGTCATCATCATCTTCGTACTCATCGAGGTCAGCAGAGTCGTCGAGCACGTCAACGCTCGTCACGGACATCGCCAGTTCCACTTGGATCTTTTGCAATTCGCGCGCAAATTCCAGGGCACTTTCATAGCGGTCGAACGGATTCTTGGCCATCGCGGTGGAGAGCACGCGGTGCAATGAATCTGGGGCGTCGGCGCGTTCAAGAGGCCTCAAAGGATCGCTCTGGATTCGCGCCATGAGGTCAGCGGCACCGTTACGTGCCCCCGGCACTTCGAAGGGGGAACGGCCAGCGAGTAGCGTGTACAAGGTGGCGGCGAGAGCCCACACGTCGGTTTGGACGCTCGATGGCGAGCCGCTGGCAAAAGCTTCAGGCGGCGACCATGGGATGGACAAACCCACATTCTCGCTCGTACCACCCGACGTTCCGGCAATTCCAAAGTCAGTGAGGGCTGGCCTGCCGTACTCGGTAACCAGAATGTTCGCAGGCTTAATGTCGCGGTGCAGAATCCCCGCGCGGTGCGCAGTCTCCACCGCACCAGCCACTTGAATGCCGATCCTCAGCGCCTCCGCCACATTGAGCGGTTGCTTACGGTAACGCACCTGCAGATTGGGCTTGGAGCAATACTCCATCACCAAATACGGGCGTCCGTCAGCGGCAACATCGGCGTGATAAATGGAGACAATCGCTGGGTGAGTGGACAACTGCGCCATCAGATTCGCTTCAGCCGTGAAGGCCGATGCTCCACCTTGCGACACCGCGTCGGTGAGCAGAACCTTCACGGCGACACGGCGCTTTGGCAAATGCTGCTGATAAAGGAAGACGTCAGCGAACCCACCAGATCCCAGTAGTTGGACGTAGTCGAAGCCAGCGATAGTGGGAGGGGCGGATGGCGCCCTGCGGTTACTCATTCCACGCCCTCAAATTGGACCGTCACGTTGTCGCCCAGGTCAATGACGTCTCCGTTGCGCACCACGGTGGGTTCACCTGGGTGGAGGCGCTCCGCATCTGCGCCCGCTCGCAACAAGACGGTGCCGTTGGTGGTGTTGAGGTCCACGACCACTACCGCCGACCCCTCCAAACGAATTTCCACGTGATTGCGGGAAATGTCCTGTTGAGGGCTCGGAACTGCCACAAGCATGGGAGGTTGCCCGGTGATGCGCGAGACCCTCGGCAGACGCCCCACGATGATCGTCTTGTCAATCTCAATCACTTGGCCCGTGGATACGAGCGCGCGGCCTCTACGGCGCTGGGAGAAGCTACCGCTACCCGTATGAATGGGTGCGCTTTGGGGGCCACTTTGCATGGCGAGCATCTCCGCGACCGAGACCGTTGAGCCGTCGTGGTCGCCAAGGCGCGGCCCGGATGGCGCGGCGGCGGTAGGAACAGCCGCAGGCGGAGGGGTGGCCGACGCTAGTGGGGCGGGCGTTGGGCCTACCGGGGCGTGAGGGGTCGCAACAACCGCTCCACCGGGATCGGTACTTCCCGGTCCGCGAACAATGTCAGGGATGCCGTCTATCAGTCCGGTGCGCGGCGGCGCGGAGGGTGCGGGTGCTGGTGCCGGCTCCCCGGCCGGAGGTGTCGGAGGTGTCGGAGGTGCAGGAGGTGTTGGTGTTGCCGGAGGTGCCACCGCGGGTGCAGGCGGCGACGCCGAGACAGTTGCGGGAGGAGCTGCGGGTGTGGATGCGGCAGGAGCAACTTTGTCGAGATCTTCGATGGCGAGAGTCGCACCCCAAATGTCACCGAACGTCAGGTCGAGCGCGGCATCGGCATCGGCATCGGCATCGGCATCGGCATCAATCTCCTGCTCCGAAGCTGCCGGTGCCGAAACCTCGGCGCTCACGCTAGCGAAGGCCTGCTCCTCGGCTTGAGTGAAGTCAGGAATCATCGTCTCCGTGGGTGTTGCAGGACTCTCTTCTGCCGCATCCAAGGCGATTTCTTGCGCGACAACCACGTTGACCGACTCCAGCGCCGGGGCAATTACCGCGCTGAGGTCCACGTCAATGCTGCCTGCAAAGACCACTCCCGATTCGAGCCACAGCACGCCGCGGGCTTGAGCGTCGGAGCCAGGAGCAATGAGCCTGATGCCTTTGGCTCCCGACCACGTGATCTCACGTGGCGCCGCCCCTCCTTCACTCGTGACCATCCGTGGTGTCGCGGCATCGAGTTCCACAACCGATGCACCGCCCCGCACCTGAATATGAATGTCGACTCCGCGAACGCCCACCGCCGCGAACCCGATTGACGCACCGTTAGCATCGGGCCCCAGAGTGCGCAGTGCATCCACCAGGCCGGTCACACCGTTAGCGGCAATCGCCGTGCGTAGGGCCTCGATCTGCTCGGCCGTGGAACCCGGCTCCATCAATATCGCCACACCAGGAAGGGCCACACCGATCCACGGCCCCGGAACGTACTTCACACTGCCTCCCGTTGCCGAGGCGCAGTGTCCTCATCGCTCTCTGAATCTGTCTGGTCCACGGCCACAGCGTCCACCACTACCACGGTGACGTTGTCGCGGCCACCGTGGGCGACCGCCTCATCCACGAGCCGCTGAGCGGCGGTTTGAGGGGATTCCTCCTCACGCAAGATCCGCGCAATAATCCCGTCTCGCAGTTCCCCTGTGAGCCCGTCGGAGCACACCACCATGCGGTCGCCAACAGCGGCCGGGAGCATCCAAAAGTCCGGCTCGCTCACGCCGTGTGCCGTCAGTGCGCGAGTGACGACGTTGCGCCGTTTATCCACGAGCGCTTCGCTTGGAGTCAACTCCCCTGAGTCAACGAGCTCCTGGACTACTGAATGGTCCACGCTCAATTGCTCCAAATTGCCGTTGCGGAGACGATACGTTCGCGAATCTCCCACGTTGATCACGAGCCAGTAACCCGCCCCATCATTACGCATGATGGCCACACCGCTCAGGGTGGTTCCGGACCCGCCAGAGCGGCCGTCACCCAAAGCGATAACGCTCATCCCCGCTTCCTTGTATGCGTCTCGCATTTGGCGCATGGTGACCGAATCCGTGCCCACAAGATGCGCAAATGCATTCACCGCGACCGCGCTCGCGAGTTCGCCGACTTCGTAGCCGCCCATGCCGTCAGCCACAAGGAACACAGGTGAAGCGCACAACAGTGAGTCCTCATTGTGTTCGCGCCTATTGCCCACATGGGTCGCTGCGGCGGCTCTCGTCTCGATGGGGGTGAGCCGGGTCATGGGTTCACCGTGACTGTGGCGGTGCGTAAGCCAAACACGAGCACGTCACCTGGTTGCAGAGGCGTAGGAGTTTCTGATGGGACCGGAAAACGCACACCATCGCGTTGAATCTGCACCCCGTTGGTGGAATGCATGTCCTCGATCACGGGGCCCGCGTCCGTCACATCGAGCCGCGCGTGGGTCTTTGACAGCGAGGAGGTGGTGTCCGGTATGGCCACCACACGCTCGTTGTCGCTGGCGGCGGGATTGCGCCCGATCCTCGTTGGGACATTGATACGAGTCTGAGTGCCGTCGTCCCAGTTCAGCACCGCAATATGACGGCTCCGCGACACCATGCGGGTCTCTTCCATCACCACGTCAACAGCCTCAGCAACGGTGGGAGGAGCGATCACCGGAGTAGAAGCGGAGACCGGAGCGGAAAGAGGTGGACCCGTGATCGCGGGTGGAGGGCTTAGCAAAGGCGCCGACGGAGCCGCAGGAACGCCCGAAGGCGCCGATGCGGGAGACGCGGGAGGTGCCGGCGTGAGTACGGGGCCGGTCGCGGGTGCAGGCGGCGGTGGCGGGTTCCAGCCAGGCGGGGGGCCAATCACTCGAGCGCTGGGCTTGGGCGGCAAAGGAGGCAGGTCAGCAACACTCATGTAGTTGCGCCTCCCTCACGGCAGAAATTCTTCAATGAACGTACAGGCGCGGAGCGAGTCAGCTTCACGGTCCCCACGCTTGCCACATGCCACCTTAACGAGACCACGGCGTCTCGGACTACTCGGGTCACTTGAGCACGCGCACCGTGCGCTCGGGACGGGAGCGTCTTGATTGGCGCTCCTGCGCAAGTGATCGCAAACTTACCCGTGCCTTCCACCTTTCGCGAACAGACCGACGCTTACCCAGAGCGGCAACGGTTGCCTCCACCTCACGCCAGTAATCCGCGACTTCCTGATCAGTGGGATCGCTGTGCACCCAAACATGGGAATCGGCTTTGTGTGCAAGCGGCGTGGTGAGCGGTGCCCCGATGAAGGCATCCACAGCGGCCGCCTTCTCTACTCGAGTAACGTGCGGGGGCACCACCGCACCGTGGTCCACCGCGGCATCGGCCAATTCATTCCACGCACCGGCAATGCGTACGGGTCCACTCCCCTGACGGCGTCTGCGCCTGCGTCGACGCATCTTCGCAATCATCACGGCCAAGAACGGGCCGACGAGGATCAAGAGCACACCCAGCGCTCCGAGAACATAGACCGCCACGCGAAGCACGGCCTCAAGGTCCAACCGGGTCTCGTCAACTGCCTCATCATCCGTGGGAACGGCGGGTGGTACTTGAGCCGGTTCTTGCGGTGGGGGCGGGGGCTGCAACACTTGCGGCTTGGGCTCTCGTTGCGGCGGTTGCTCCTCTTGTATGGGTGCCTTGTCCTCTGCAGGCGAAGGGTCCACCGGCACCCAGCCAAGACCGTCGTACGCCACCTCGGCCCACACGTGAACGTCCGCTCCCGTCACGTTGTACGGACCCTCTACCGGGTCGTCGGGGTAGAAACCCATCACTACGCGCGCGGGAATCCCCAATTGGTTGGCCATGAGTGCAAAGGCCACGGCGTATTGCTCGTCGTCTCCCACCATTTGAGGCGCGCCAAGCAACGCCGCAATCCGTTCGCCTCCGTGACCTGAACGCGAGGGGGCTTGACCCTCAAGGCCGTGACTGAAGTAACCGGAGCCAGACAGGAAAGTCACAAGGGACGCGACTTCGCTGGCTGGAGTGCGGTCATCGCCCGCAGCATCAATAGCGGCCTCCCTCAAGCCTTCGGGCACTCCGCTCACTCGCGGCAAGGGAATCCCGCTGAACGATGCTTCGGTCAGTTCGTCCTCAGAGGGCGCCGGTGGGATCACGACATCCAGGGAATAGGCGTCACCTTCACGCAGACCCACCGTGGCCACCGCGGTACCCGTGGTGCGGTTGTAGTGCAGAGACTTGTCCAAGAGGTGCTCATTGGTGCCCGTGAAGTCCACACTGCGGACGTGCCCCACCGTGGGCACCCACACTCCAGACATTGAGCCCATGGTGATGTCGATTCGCGCCGCACTTCCCTCTTGCTCGAGCGGGATCGACGTGCCTACACGCTCGAACGAGCCGCCCGCTGCGGTGCCGTCCCCAGACACCGCGTACACGATGCCGTCGTACGCGTCCAACGTAGCCAAGTGCACGCGTGCACCTTCAGGAAGGTGGGAAACCGTAAACAACGTGGTGTCCTCGAAGTCACGCACGTACTTGCGGAATGACTGTAGGGGGCTCGAATAGTCATGAAGTTCTAAGGGCGGCGTGACGTGATCGCGGAGGACTTTGCGTTGCTCCGGCGCGTTGTCGAGCGCTGCCGCACTGGTGCCCACCACCAACGCCGCCGCCAGCACCCCCGCAGCAAGCACAGTGCGGCGAGCGCGCGCCTCTTTGGAAACCGTGGAGCCGCCGTCACCTGCCGGAGCTCGCTGCGCTTCCCTGCGCCAAGCGAGCCACGGCAGGGCCACCGCCGCAAATACCACGGCTTGGATTACCGGCGACGCGCCACGGTACGTACCAAAAGCGATAGCTACGGACAGCAGCGTGAGCGGCGCGAGTACCGCCCAGCCGGCGCGTGTGGCCCTCGCCGCGAGTGCCACGCCAACGATGGTGCACACCAAGGTGGAGATGAAAGGGACCAGCACCACCACTTCAAGTCCCTCCGTGGGGACTTGCACCGTCAGGAGGTCCTTCCACGCTGAGACGAGCCCGCGCGCAAGTTCGACAATGCTCGACGGAGTGGGAACCACTCCGGCCGCGGTCGTACTCCTCAGCACCAGGGGCCCGCCCACAAGGAAATACGCGAGCACCCCCACACCCACGGTTACCATTACGGGCCATTTCTTCACCGCTGCAAAGGTGCCGATGCCGGCCCCCACCACGAGCGCGCCCGCCACCGCAACGATCCACGCCTGGGTCGCAAACACCGGGGCGAATGCCCACGCGGCCACTGCTAGCAAAACCATCATGGCGCCCACGTTGAGCGCAAGAGCCGTGACAGAAGGACGCTCGCCCATTACGCAATTCTCCGCATTGCATGGGGAAGGTCCTTGAGGTCACCCACAGTGAGCACCACTACATCGCCGATCATGCGCTTGCTCACGGGCATGCGCGGGGAGCAGTACACCGCGACCACTTTGACACCTAGAGGAATGTGGGACGCCGCTCGCCTCACGGTCGCAGGCGTCACGAGAGTGCCGCACACCAACACCGCCACCGAAGCGTCGGGAACCGCGTTGCCAGTATGCAACGCCAAGTCCGCCATGGACCCTCGCCGCGGATCGGTGGCCTCGAGTGCGGACAATGAATCCAAGAAGGGTTTGCCTTGCTTGGTCGGCAACGTGGCACCTTGAACCATGATCGACACTTGCCTGTCGTCCTTAATGGCTTGAAGGCCTAGCGAACCTGCCACCGAAATGGCGAGCTCCAACTCCGCCTCGTTGGCATACTCGGCACCATTGAGGGACAAAGCGACTGCCAAATGTGAGCGTCGGGTTTCTTCAAACTGCCGCACCATCAACTTGCCAGTGCGGGCGCTGGATCGCCAGTGAACTCGTCGCAGTTCATCGCCAGGCACATACTCGCGTAACGCGTGAAACGCGATGTCAGAGTTGGACAGTTCCTTGGACGGCAAGCCCTCGAGGTCTTGAAGCAGGCCCGACGAGGATCCATCGAGCACCACCGTGCGCGGGTGTACGTAGAGATCAACCGGCTGGGACCAGCGCACCACGCGAGCGAGAACCCCCAAGGGGTCACCGCGCACGGCCGTGATAGGCCCCACCTGAAGCACGGCCCTCCGGTGGGTGGGAATGGTGAAGAGCTCCTCGTGAGACGCGCCAGGGCCCAGTCGCGGAATCGAGAAAGTCGCCACGCCCTTTCCCACGGGTAGCTCAACCTGAACCGGCAACAGGGCACGCCGCCCAGGATTGCCCAATTCCAGTGCACCCACCGCCCTCTCGCCTTCCACCACGCGGGTGCGGCTCAAGTCCAAGCGCGCATCGTAGGCCGTGCGCCCCACAAGAAACACTGCGCAGATCACAAGCAACGCCGCACCAATCCACGCCAACGCACGGAATTCCCACCACCCCAACGCCATGCCGCACGTGCCGAGCACCGCAGTAGCGCCAAGGATGGCCCAACCCAATCCTGTGAAGACCGATGCCGCTCTCGCTACGGGTGCCAGGACCGGCGCAACAAGAGGTGCCACGCTCTCGGTCCACCAACGCGATGGCGCAGCTTTGCGGCGTGGGATCTCCCACTGCGGGGTGCCTGGGTCGGGAGGGCGCGCCTCGCTACCGGCTACGGGGGCAACCGGTTGAGGTGGCAAGGCGTCCACGGTGGTCATGGTGAGCTAGAGCCGCATTTGCGGTGCTGGGACGTCGGCCAGAACGCGCTCAATGACGTCCGATGCCGTGGTGCCCTCAAACTCGGATTCAGGATCAAGGACGATGCGGTGGGTCCACACGGGCTTTGCCAGCGCCTTGATGTCGTCCGGGGTGATGAAGTGCCGGCCAGCAGCTGCGGCCCACACCTTTGCAGCACGGACCATGGACAAGGACCCGCGCACAGAGACACCGAGCGTCGTCTCGGGTGCCTCACGGGAGGATTCTGCGAGGGCCGCAACGTACTGCAGGATCGCCGGGTCAGTGTGAACGGTGGCGACGAGGTCGGTCATCTCGGCGATCGCCTTAGTGGTGACGACGGGCCCGATGGTGGTGGAACGGTCGCGTGTAGCGGCCCCTCCCAGCACGAGTGCCGTGGTGGCCACGTCCGGATAGCCAATGGACGTCTTGAGCAAGAACCGGTCAAGCTGGGCCTCAGGCAAGCGATAGGTTCCGGCTTGCTCAATGGGGTTCTGTGTGGCAATGACGAGGAACGGCCGGCCTACGTCGTGCGTCACACCGTCCACGGTGACGCGAGACTCTTCCATCACTTCGAGCAGCGCGGACTGAGTCTTGGGCGAGGCCCTGTTGATCTCGTCGGCGAGCACGATGGATGCAAAGATCGGGCCCTTGTGGAACTCAAACTCACGGCTGCGCTCGTTCCAGATGGTCACACCTGTCACGTCGGAGGGCAACAAGTCGGGAGTGAACTGGATGCGGTGCTGAACGCCGTCGACCGTGGCGCCCAGAGCCTTTGCCAGGCTGGTCTTGCCCGTGCCAGGCGCGTCCTCGAGGAGCACGTGACCCTCAGCAAACAGGGCAGTCAGCACTAGACGGATTACTCGGTCCTTGCCCATCAGGGCTTGACCAATGTTGTCGGCAATTCGCGTAAATGTGTCGGCAAACCAGGTGGCTTGCTCCGGCGTCATGCTCATGCGTGCTTCTCTCTTGAGGTGGGTAGGGGTCGGAAGGTCACCAGGTTCGCCTCTCCGAGTCAAAGGGGGCTCCGGGGCCGGTTTCCCAAGTGAGCCATGTGTCATAACCCGGGTAGCCGTAGTAGCAGAGCAACTGCTGGCTACCGGCGCCCGACGAGTTCACGGTGATGGTGTAGCGGTAGGACGAGATGTAGGTCTCCGGACCCATGCCGTCTCGACACGCCACGGTGTACGTGCCTGCCGTGAATCCTTGCCAGTTGGCCACAAAGTACTTGCAGCCAGAGCATTCGGGTGGCGTGGCCGAAGACTTGGATACCCATGAGCGTCGGGCTTCAGTGGT
>JAEYYZ010000076.1 GCA_023428185.1 Actinomycetes bacterium | reverse complement strand
CCAAGTGCACGTCAATGAACTTGACGCCAGGTCGCGTGACGGCAAACGCGGCATCGGCGGCCTCAAGCACTACCTCGTAGACGCGGCGCTGCACGGGCGTGAACTCGCCGTCCACTGGAAAGGCGCGCGTGATGTCGGCGGTGTAGAGGCTCTCGACTTCCACGCCGGCGTCCAGCAACAGCAGGTCGCCGCGGCGCACCTGGCCGTCGTTGCGGATCCAGTGCAGGGTGGTGGCGTGCGGGCCCGAGGCCGCGATGGTTTCGTAGCCCACCGCGTTGCCTTCCTCACGGGCGTGGCCGTCAAAGGTGGCCTCGACTACGCGCTCGCCGCGCTTGTGCTCCACGGCGCGAGGCAGCTCGCGCACCACGCGTTCAAAGCCCGCAATGGTCGCGGCCACCGCGTCGCGCAGCTGCTGGATCTCGTACTCGTCTTTGACCATGCGCATCTCGCTGAGCGCGCGGCGCACGGTGGAGCCTGGTTGGTTACGGGTGCGCAGGCCTTTGGGAAGTTCGCTCAGCGGCTTGGTGGGGATGCCCGTCATGGCCTCAAACTCGGCCGGGCCCGGGCGTCGGCCAATCCAGAACTCGCCCGAGCGAGGGTCCGCGTAGAAGCCCTCGTCCTCGTGGCCAGCCGGCGGGATGACGTACAGCGTGGTCTCGTGGCCGCCGTTATTAAGGGGCTCCATGACCAGCACCGCGCCCGGCTCAAAGTCCGCACCCAGGCCGGTGAGGTAGGCGAAATCGCTCGCGGGGCGGAACCTGTAGTCGGTGTCGTTGGAGCGCACCTTGTAGTCGCCAGCCGGCGCCACGATCCGCACGCCGGGGAAGCGCTTGCTCAGCCGCGCGCGTCTTTCCGCGGCAAAGGGAGCAGCGGCCGATGCCGTGGTGACCACGTCGTCGGGCTCAGCCCAGCCCGAGGCAATGAACTTCTTGAACTCTTCGCTGGAGGGGCGGGTAGCGCGCGCCTCGTTTTTGGCCTTGGGGGTGTCTGCTTTGCTCGCGGTGTCACTAGTCACCGGAACATCGTCGCACGCTATGCGGCGGCCATAGCGTCACGCCAGTGGGTGGCAAGCGAGTCAATGCTCTCGTGGGCATTGAGGCCGCTGGGCTGGGGAACCACCCACAGCACGGTAGAAGCCGGCCAACCAGCGATGCCCGTCGTTTCTTGCCTTCCCACCTGTGCCTTGGGCCGCGCAAAGGCCGTGCGGAAGGCGGTGATACCTGCGATGGTCACGACCGATGGGCGAAGCAGCGGCAGCCGCTCCACGAGTCGACCGGCGCCGGCGCGCAACTCTTCCGCGTCGAGTTCGTCGGCGCGAGCGGTGGCCCGCCCCACAAGGTTTGTCAGCCCCAGCCCCTGTCCAAGGAAGTGGCCCTCGTCGCGTGCAGTGAGTCCCGCGGCGGCATCCACCAGGTGGCCGGTCAGGCCGGCCTTGTGAAGCGAGGGCCAAAACCGATTGCCTGGACGCGCGAAAGGAGCGTTGACGGCGGCGGTCCACACGCCGGGATTGATTCCCACGATCAGCATGCGCAGGGCCGTGGCGGTCGCGGGCAGGATGTCGTCGAGCGCATCGGGGTCGCCAGGATCAACGAGTGCGAGCTCCGCGGGGGTGGGCCTACGACCGCCCAGCCGCGAGGGCCGACGTGGGCGCGCGAGGGCACCAGCGGGTAGCCGCATCACGGTGTATCGGCGTTCCATGCCGGCCGTAGCCTCGCCCCAGGCGCTCGCGCGCGTTCGGTCTTGGTGTGAGTCGAAGGATTCCCGGCTGTCGAACACCTCATCCACTCGCCACACCAGCTCGTCTCCCGTGGGACGTACCTCAAACAGCAGTGAACCTGGTTCGGCTCGGGTCAGGTCAGTGTGGAGCGGAAGATGCTTCCGCACTGTCGTGGCATCGGACAGGTCGCGGCACACCAAACGCCCGCTGAGTGCCACCCAGGACATGAGCCTCCTCGACAGCGTCCGGCCAGATTCGCCTTTGGCTGCCTTCATCGCTGTTACGGATGAGTGTAGGACGGCATGTCCAACCGCGGGGACGTGGGCCACCGCAGCCGGGGCGCAGGGGATACTGACCTGGTGCGCATTGACCTCCACACTCACTCCACCGTCTCGGACGGCACGGAGTCGCCCGCACAGGTGATGCGCGCGGCCGCCGCGGCCGGGCTCGACGTGGTGGCGCTTACGGATCACGATTCCCTGGACGGCTGGGCTGAGGCCGCCGATGCCGCAGCCGGGCTGGGCTTGGAGTTTGTGCCGGGGCTTGAGATCAGTTGCAAAGACGGGCCCATCTCCATCCACATGCTCGCGTTGTGGCCGCGCCCTGATGACCCCGCACTTGCCGCGCTCATGGGGAACACGCGCGAGTCACGCATCGGCCGGGCGCAAGCGATTGTCGACAACGTGGCGCGTGATTACGCGCTCACGTGGGAGGACGTGCTGGCTCAGGCCGCCGATGCGTCCACGGTGGGCCGCCCACACATCGCCGATGCCCTGGTGTTGCGTGGGCATTTTGCTGACCGCACCGAGGTGTTTGACAGGGTGCTGTCCAATGACAGCCCGTACTACGTGCAATACGGTGCGCCGGATGTGCGCGAGGTGGTGCGAGTGGTGCGCGCCGGGGGAGGTGTGCCTGTGTTCGCGCACCCGGGCGCGCACGCGCGCGGGCGGATTGTGCCGGACCGGGTCATCGAGGAACTCGTGGATGCCGGGCTGGTGGGACTGGAGGTGGACCACCGTGACCATTCCCCGGAGCAACGCGACCGCTTGGGTGCGTTAGCGGAGCGTTGGGGGTTGGTGCGGACCGGGTCGTCCGACTATCACGGCGCCGGGAAGGTGAACCGGCTGGGCGAGAACCTCACCTCGGTGGGGGCGTATGAGGCTTTGGTGGCCGCGCGCCGCTTCAGCCCTAAAATGCCCTAACAACGGGTGCTCCGCAGACCTACCGAATAACAGTGACTTCCGAATAGTCCCCAGGGTTGAGCCCCAATTCGCGAATCTGCGACTCACCAAAGTTCACATCGCCTCCCAAGTACTCCCCGGTATCAGGGTTGACCCAATACCTGTCGTACCCGGCGTCAACCTGCCACGTGGTGGAAGCATCGGGCCCGGAACCCATGGGAGCCACGGTGTTTTCCTCGTTGATGTAGTTGATGAAGCCTTGCTGGACGCGGTCCATGGAATCCATGCGGTCATAGAAGTTGGCCATGCTCGCGTCGTTGGCCGCCCATATGGATTGCATGCGCTGCTGGTGCGCCTGGGCACTGCGCTGGATCCACGCCATGTTGGCTTGGTGGCGCGCAGTCATGGCCTGAATCTCGGCTTGGATGTCCGCCATGTTGGCCTCGTGTTGGGCCTGCTGACGGGCGGTGTAATCCGGGTTAGTGGTCACGGAAGCTGACATCGCCTCAAGCATGGGTTGGTACTCCGCCACCGTCCGGTCCGTGGCCAACCCTTGCACGGAGGCCTGCCAGAACGCCCCACCATTGATGGTCATGCCTTGCACCAGACCCTGCATGGGGGTGCCGTCGTCCATCGAGTACTCAAACATCACGTCTACCGCATGCGCCTCAGGGGTACCCAAACCGGCCGCAGCAAAGGCAGCTTGCATGGCGGCTACCCGCTCGGCATCGGCCTCTACTCCCGTGATGGCAAAGCCCGGAAGCTGCCCAAACTTGTCTGCCGTGTACTGCGGAAAATACGTGTCCGCAGGGGTGTAAGCCACCACTTCCATCAGTTCGAGGAACTCCGCGAAGTTGTATGTGATCTCCGAGGCCTGATCCGGGCTCCAGTACTGTGGCATTTTGGGGTCGCCCACAAACAGCACGGTCCGGCCATCCGGACTCACCGAGGTGGTGACAAAGTTCGAGACATCACCCTCAGTGGACAGGTACGCCGCACTGTCCCACCCCACCGGCACATTGACAAAAAACGCTTCCGCCACAGGGTCCAGCACCTGGACGGTGTCAGTGGTGGGTGCGGAAAGGTCGGGGGCGGAGGAGTCAGCAGTGGTGCGAGGCTGGGCCGATGCCTCACGCTCCTGGTCGTCCGATGCCGCGCCTCCCCCGCACCCCGCCAAGAGCGCGGCGGTGCCTAGCAAGGCGGTGAGCAAAGCGGCGGTGCGTGGGGCGCGAGCG
>JAEYYZ010000002.1 GCA_023428185.1 Actinomycetes bacterium | reverse complement strand
GGGGTGAGCCTCTGGGATTCACCCAGGTAGACACCATTGCGCCATGGTTGCCGCTATTCCTGTTCGCGGTGCTCTTTGGACTGTCCATGGACTACCACGTGTTCCTGCTCAGCCGCATCCAAGAGGCCCACGCTCGTCACGGCAACGCGCGAGAGGCCATCATCACCGGCGTGCGCACCACCGGCGCGCTCATCACGGGCGCGGCCCTCATCATGGTGGCAGTGTTCGGTGGCTTCGCCTCAGGGGATGTGAGCGAACTGTCCCAAATGGGCCTTGGACTAGCAGCCGCGATCATCCTCGACGCCACGTTGGTACGCGTGGTGTTGGTTCCCGCGTTGCTTGCCCGCATGGGCGAACGCGCATGGACCGTGCCCTCATGGCTCGCGTGGCTGCCGCGCGGAGGAGTCGAAGGTGCGGTGGAGATTGCCGAGCCCACGGGCCCGCAGTTCAGGGAGCACGCGCATGTGCTTGCTGAGGTGGCACGCCGCGGCTAGTTCCCAACCCACAAGCGGCGCCGATGCTGGGACGTTTCCCCGGCATCGGCGCCACTACGTGTGCTCCGGGCGACGGATCGCTAAGGTAAGTGCCAGCCCCTTCCGAACTGTCCCAAGGAGCCAACGTGACAACTCAAACCCGTGGCCGTGCGCTCAGTCTCACCGCCCTCGTAGCGCTAGCGCTCTTGAGTGGGTGCTCGTCGCAGGCGCCTGTACCAGCCGAAAGCTCAGCGCCAATGGATGGCCCCACGGCATCGGCCGAGCCCCAGATCCCGGTGGGCACAGAGTTCACGCTGGTTGAAGGCGACACTCCCCTCAACGAAGACGTCCGATACACATGGTTTACGGCGGCAGGCTCCGTGTGGGCAGTGGACCCTGCACAGGAAACCACCTTGCACTGGACCGACAACGGCACCACATGGACGTCCACCGACTTGACCACCCACGGTCTCCCTGCCGAGGCGAGCCTTCGCGCCGGGTCCACCTATTGCTCCACCGATCCGGTGATTGATGACCGAGGAGACTCCTTCACCGTGGTGTATTACACCTACAACGGAGAGTCGCATCCTCAAGGAATTCTGGACAGCATGTGGCTGGTCGACGTGGAAGCGGGCGCGGTCACAGTCACCGCGGGGGCAGATGTTGGCCTCGAAAGAATGCCTGCACCCGAGGGTGACCTGACCTTCCGCACTTCATGCGGAATCTCCTTTGCGGATGTCAACGGACAGCGTGCCCTCATAGGCCAAGGTCAGTGGTGGAAGCCATTCAGCACAGGCAAGTCCAACGTGTTTGTGGCAACTGAAGCCACCGACGGTACGTGGAGCGTTCACTCCAGCCGGGCATCGGAATTCCTTGGTGGGGACCAGGCCATCAGGCTCGTCGACGTGGTGAACGCGGGAGGCAACCTGGTTGCTGTGGTGGGGGATCCCTACCTAGAACCCAGTTTCGAGGTGTGGACGTCCAGTGACGGTAAAGACTGGGTGCATCACCCGGATGCTTTCGCGGGAGCAGTGGCGGTGGGTGACGCCACTGATGTTCGCGCCACGCCACACGGCGTGACCGTGGTGGGTGTGGTCATGGATGGGTCCGACGGGGAGGGCGTCTTGTGGAGTTCACCCGATGGACGTGAGTGGACCTCCACGCCCGTGAGTGGAGGCGGACTGTTTGAAGCAGGTACCGTGCTCGAACTGGGGGATCGGTATCTCGTGCCGTTCCGCGCGTACAACGGCGAGGCATACGAGGTCTCCGTGTGGGAGTTGACTGCAACTGGCGAATGGGTCTTGCACCCCGATTCCCACCTGTTTTCCAGCCAGATCGTGTCAGCGCGTTCCCTTGGGGCTGGGCTCGTGGTCATTGCGCGGGGCGAACTTCGCACCAGCGGAGACCCCTGGAACTGAGCGCGCGAGCTCTGTTCGCTATGCGCAGGCACTTGGAAAAGTCTTTGTGAGAAATTTCACCCAACTTTTCCAAGCTGTCGTACGTTATTAGTACAGGAGCAAGGAACACGCGGGCCTCAACTCGAGGTGCGGAAACCACGCTGGGGGGATGGACGTACATCATGCGACAAGCTTTGAGTAACACGTATCTGCAGTTGCGCGCAGTGGAATGGCTCTTGGGCGGCACCCTCGCCCTAGTGGTGGCCATGATCATCACGAGCGGTGCGCTCTGGTCTCTGACCGATGGTTTTGCCGCCTGGTATGCCGACTTACTGGCCTCGGATATCGAGGTCAAACAAGTGACCCTTCCACCAGAGCGAGCCGAACAGTACGTGCCTGGTGTGGGACTTGAACTGCCACCGCCCAGTAGTGCCCCACAGTCGGTGGCGTGAGGCTGGTGCCTTGAGGCGCTCCTCTGGTGGCTAAGACAGGTGTGTGGCCGCGCGGCGCTTGACTCTCGGGACCTTGACGCCCGCCCGCAGCGATCTCCACTCGGCGGCGAGTACCGCGCCTGCCAAGATCACCAACACCATGCTCGCTAGCGGCAAGAGCTGAGCACCGGCATCGGCCAAAATGCCCGCACCTATCAGTGAGCCCACCGCCGTGCCCGCGTTGTACATCGAAGCGTTAGTGGCGATTCCAATGTCCGTGGAACCGGGAGAGTGGCGCATGATGCGGTTGTTGCCCGCCGCCACAAAAAGTGACCACGCAAAACCCTGAATCATGATCATCGCTACGGCAACCCACAGGGTTTCACCGCCCAACCACAAGGCCCCCCACACGGCCACGAGCATGGCCAACGCCACGGCCACTGTGCGCACCGGGAACCGGTCGAGGAAGCGGCCCACCACCAAGATCCCCGCAAGGCTAAACAGGCCGGCTACCAGCAAGAACATCGGCACAACCGATTCCCGCGCCCCGGCAATATCCACCAGGAAGGGGGTGATATACGTAAACGTGGCTGCCGTGGAGCCCGCGCTGAGCGCCACCACAATAAGCACGGCCACAAAGCGGCGCACGTTGGGATCAGAACCCCTTGAACCGGAGCCCGCATTGGGCTTGTAACTGGGAACCAAGAGGAACAGGACTACCGCCAACGCCGCGCCCACCGCGGCGAGAATCCAGAACGGAGTGCGCCACTCGGTCAGTTGGCCCAGTCGCGTCACGGCAGGCAGGCCCACCACGCCGGCGGCAGAGGAGCCGATGAGCACGCGCGCCACGATCTTGCCCCGAATCTCGGGGCGGAACAGGGCCACGGCGGTGGAGTTCACCACCGCCCAAAACATCGCTTGACCAAGGGCCTGCACTAGGCGGCCTGCGAGCAACTCGCCCATGGTTCCGGACGATGCGACCAGTACGCCGCCCACGGCGTAGAACGCCAGCGCGCCTGTGAGCAGGTAGCGGCGCGGAATGGAGCGCGTGATCACCGCCAACGGCACAGAGACTGCGACAATCACGAGCGCGAACCCGGTGACGAGGAGGCCGATCTCCGACTCCGTACGGCCAAGGTCTGTAGCCATCAACTTGATGAGGCCAAAGGGCGCTATCTCATTGGAGACAAAGAGGAACCCGCCCATGCTGAGGGCAACGAGAACTGCCACGGCCCGGCGCGGCGAAACCATGGGGGTCCAGGGTGTTGCGGCTTTGGGCTCAATGACGTCGGCGTGCGTCACCTCTGCCGGAAGTGGCGCGCTGGAGCCGGGAGCGGTAGACAATGGAGGACCTAACTCGCAAGAATCGAAACGTTACGACTATTGTCGCACC
>JAEYYZ010000215.1 GCA_023428185.1 Actinomycetes bacterium | reverse complement strand
GAAGGCACGCGGCTGGTAGACCTCGCTTCACGCATGGGTGTCACGCGCCAGGCTGTGGCCGCATTGGCTCGCGACCTTGAAGCATCGGGCCATGTGTCAATCAATCCCGACCCCCAGGACCACCGTGCGCAGCGAGTGGTGCTCACTGACAAAGGGATTGAACTGTGCGACCGTGCGGCCGACTACCTGGAGTCTCGTGAGCGCCTGCTGCGAGAGCTCCATGGCGAGACCACTGTTGACGAGTTCAAGGCGCTGCTGCGAGACCTTGCCAAAGAGGTGTGACTGAGGTCCTAGGACCACTTAGCATTGCGGCATGGACTTCTCTCTTGATCTGTCGGGCGACCTCGTTGCCGTCTTCCTGACACTCTTTGTGCTCGAGTTGGTGCTAGGCGTTGACAACGTCATCTTCATCTCGATCCTCGCGTCCAAGTTGCCGGTCAACCTCCAGGCCAAGGCGCGCAACCTAGGTCTCACGCTTGCCATGGTGATGCGAGTGGGACTGGTGATGCTTGCGGGCTGGATCATCACGCTCACCGAGCCCATCTGGTCAGTGGGATCCTTTGACTTCTCGGTTAAAGATCTGATCTTGATAGCCGGTGGTCTCTTCTTGGTTTACAAGGCCGTCCATGAGATCCACCAAAAGCTCGAGGGTCACGAAGAAGTCCACGGCTCCGACGCCAGTAAGGCTGGCAAGGCCACGTTCCAGTCCGTGATTCTCCAGATCCTGCTGCTGGACTTGGTGTTCTCGCTCGACTCCGTGATCACGGCCGTGGGTATGACCACGAATATCTTGGTGATCGTCACGGCTGTGGTGTTGTCGTTCGGCATCATGCTCTTTGCTGCGCGCTACATCTTCACGTTTGTGAACAACCACCCCACGGTGAAGATGCTCGCGCTCTCGTTCCTCATGCTCATTGGTGTGTTCCTTATCGCCGAGGGCTTCCACTACAAGATCGACAAGGCGTTCATCTACGGACCCATGCTGTTCGCGATCATCGTGGAGGCCCTTAACCTCACGTACGCATCTCGCAAGGCCAAGCGTGAAGCCGCACGCCAGCAGCCGGTCAAATTGCGCCCCAGGTACCCCTCGGTTGATGAGTCCACTGCGGTGACCGCCGCTTTGTCCAAGGAACCGGGCGCGGGATCGGTGCGCTTGTCCCGCAAGCCCGTCAAGGGCGCTGGGGATGCGGAGCGCCACGGACTGGGCTAGCCGCACGCCGCATGCCGCATGCCGCGCGCCGCGCGGGGCGAGCAACTGCTCTCGCTTAGGGTCGATGCGTGAGCACTACTGGGGACCGCGGGCAACCGCCGCGCAGGCCAAGCCTGATCAGGCCCGACGCTACGCCGGGGACGGCTCGACCACATAGGCCCCAGTCGATTCCGCCGAGTAGCGCGAGCGGCAGTCGCAGGCCCCTTCCTCCGAGTATCCAGCCCCGCCAGCAGCAACCGCCCGAGGTGGCACAGCGGGGAGCATCGTCGCTCCGCGTCCAACCGCCGCAACGCACCTCGGCTGCGCCCGCAATCCCGCGGCGCAACCGTCGAGGGCGAGGGCGGGTTTTCGCCGCCATTCTCGGGGTCCTGGTGGCCCTCGTGGTTATCACCGGCGTGTGGGTTGAAATCAACCTCGACACCACACCTGCGCTCAGCGGAGCGGCGCCCACGCCAGGCAACACGTACCTCATTGTCGGTTCAGATTCCCGCGAAGGCTGGGCCGACGACGGTACCGAAGGGGCTCGCACAGACACCATCTTGGTGCTGCATCAGCCGCCCACCGGGCCAGCCGCACTCATTAGCATTCCGCGGGATTCATACGCCGAGATCGCCGGCTACGGAGCCAACAAGATCAACGCGGCTTATGCGTTCGGTGGTGCACCGCTCTTGGTGCAGACGGTGGAGCAGGTGTCGGGCCTGACCATTGATCATTACGTGGAGGTGGGCTTTGGCGGCGTCGAGAACGTGGTCAACGCCCTAGGCGGCGTAGAACTGTGCCACGACGTCGACGTCAACGACCCGTACTCCGGCATGGTGTGGACCGCTGGATGCCATGAGGTGGACGGTGCTACGGCTCTCGCATTCTCGCGTATGCGATACGAGGATCCGCTGGGCGATATTGGCCGGACTACGCGCCAGCGCCAAGTGGTGGGCGCGGTAGCCGACGGCGCTTTGAGTCCGGGCACGCTCCTCAACCCCTTCAAGGCATTCTCCGTGGCCAACACAGGGTTGAACGCTGTGACCGTGAGTGAGGGCACGCACGGGTTGGACTTAGTAGGGGTGATGCGAGCTTTCCGCACCGCCACGGGACCGGGCGGCGTCACGGGAACTCCACCCATCGCGAGCCTCGATTACCGTGTGGAGGGCGCGGGATCCACCGTGTTGCTCGACCCTGATGCGACCCCAGCGTTCTGGGCGGCTATCGCCCACGGGGATTACGCGCCGGGCACGGTGGTGGGGGGCATCGGCTGATGGGCACGGCTCTCCGCATTGCCGAGACCCCACCGCACGCCTCTTGTGGCAAGCGCACCCCCAATGCGGCCGACGCTGCGGTAGGTCAAGCGGTCAAGGCTCAGTTCCTTGCGTGCCCAGCGGGGGAGTAATGCGACCGCGCCTGCCGCCAACGGCGCGTACGCGAGCCTCGCTCCGCGTGGCAGAGGCGGCTCTCGAAGCAAGAAGTGAGCGGTATCTAGCGCCTCATCGGTGGCAGTGAGTTCCGGCCGGAAGGTGTCGAGCGTGGCGCGAAGCTCCGCCACTGTTTGCGGCACGTCGGTAGCGCCCAGCTTGGTGGCGATCATTCCTGACTGGCGTACGTACTCGTCAGCGTGGTCCGGCGTGAGCGCGTGCGCGCCGTACCGGTCGTACGCGCGCAAAAAGGACTCAGCCTCTGCTACGTGGACCCACAACAACAGGTGCGGATCGCTCGCGCGGTAAGGCGTACCGTCAGGGGTTTTGCCGCGCACACGCTCATGAACCGCTCGTACCTTGGCAATCATGTCTTCCGCGTGCTCCACGGTGCCAAAGGTGGTGTACGCCAAGAAGGTAGAGGTCCGCGCCAATCGACCCCAGGGGTCGCCGCGGAATCCAGAATGACCAGCAACTCCTGCCATGGCCGCGGGGTGAAGCGCTTGAAGCAATAATGCGCTCAAGCCCCCCACAAAGCTCGAGGCGTCCCCGTGGACTCGACGTATCGGTGCACCGGGCGGGAACCAGCGGGGACCTTCAGTGCCGTGGATGCGGTCGCGCGCCTCGTACCCCTTGGGACCGGC
>JAEYYZ010000174.1 GCA_023428185.1 Actinomycetes bacterium | reverse complement strand
CGTGGCAAGCGACACCCAGAGCCCACTCACAGCGGAAACGTGGCCCATTGCCGCGAGTGTGTTGAACTTCCCCGCAGGCAACCCTGACCTCGACACCTGGCACGCGGATGCTGTTGCCGTGCTCACGGAGGTCCACGAAGCAGGCTTCACGCACGTCGACCTCACCGATTCCTGGGTGCGCCCGGGTGACCTGACGCCGGGCCAACTCGACGCCCTCGAAGCCGCCGCACGCGATTCCAACGTGATCCTTGCTTCCGTCTCCGCAATCCGCCGCAGCGTCATTGACACCGAGGCGGGCGCGGAGAACCTTGCGTATTCCCACCGCACGCTGGAGGCCGCCGCCCGTCTGGGCATTGGCACCGTCTCCTTTGGTCTGCACCAAGCACTCACTGCGGAGCAGAAGCAACTGTTGTGGTTTTGGCGCAAGCCCGGACACCGTGATCCCGAGGACCCTGCCGTGCGCGCAAGGGCAGTGGCGCACTTCCAAGAGTTGGGTGACCACGCCGCGTCCCTAGGCATCCTGGTGTCGCTCGAGATGTACGAGCACACGTACTTAGGCACTGGCGCCTCCGCCGCTCGGCTGTGCGAGGAAATCGACCGCGACAACGTGGGGCTCAACCCCGACATTGGCAACCTGATTCGCCTGCCAGAGCGCGTGGAGCACTGGCGAGACTTGCTTCACGCCACCCTCCCGTACGCCAACTTTTGGCACGTCAAGAATTACTCGCGGGACGAGGATCCAGTGACCGGCGCCGTCGTGGCGTTGCCGGCATACATGGAAATGGGCATCATCAACTACCGCGAAGGGTTCAAGATCGCGGTGGCACATGGCTTCCAAGGTGTGATTTGCGTCGAGAACTACGGGGGTGACGGACTCTCCGTATGCGCCACCAACCGTGATTACATTCGTCGCGTGTTGCCTCGCACCGCGGATTACCCCTTGGGCCAAAGCCGCGTGCGCCAACCCGTGGGTACGCGACCTATCGTGACAGCAGGAGGGCGGTAACCATGCCTCGCGTCATCTCCAACCCCGACACGTTTGTTGACGATGCCCTGGAGGGTTTCGCCAGAGCCAACGCCGACATGGTGCGCAGGGTCGATGGTGGCGTCGTCCGGTCCGAGCCTTTGCCTCAAGGGCATGTGGCGGTGGTGATTGGCGGCGGTTCGGGTCACTACCCAGCCTTTGCGGGCACAGTGGGTGAGGGCTTTGCTGCCGGTGCGGTGTGTGGGCAGATCTTCACCTCGCCCTCCGCTGCTGCCGCGTACCGCGTGGCCAAAGAGGCGCACGCCGGCGGGGGAGTGATTTTTAGCTTTGGCAACTACGCAGGGGATGTCATCCACTTTGGCGAGGCCGAGCGGCGCTTGCGCGACGAGGGCATCGACTGCCGGACTGTGCTCGTCACGGATGACGTGGCGAGCGCCCCAGCGGCCGAGATGACACAGCGCCGCGGCATCGCAGGGGACTTTGTGGTCTTCAAGGTGATGGGGGCTGCGGCTGCCGAGGGCCGGAGTATCGATGAGGTGGAGCGAGTGGCCCGCGCTGCCAACGGCGCCACGTTCACTATGGGCGTGGCGTTTGATGGGTGCACGCTGCCGGGCGCCACCGCCCCGCTGTTCACGGTGCCCGAGGGCATGATGTCCGTGGGTCTTGGCATTCACGGCGAGCCTGGAGTGCGGGATGTCCCTACGCCACCCGTGGAGGAGTTGGCTGCCGCGCTCATTGAACCCCTCTTGGCGGAGCGCCCTGCTGGTGCTGATGGCCGTGTGGGCGTGGTCATCAACGGCCTTGGCACTGTGAAGTACGAAGAGCTCTTTGTGCTCCTGCGCCACGTGTGGGACCAGCTGGAGGCGGCGGGACTGACCATCTCGGTGGCCGAGTGCGGCGAGTTAGTTACTTCACTAGACATGGCCGGCGCTTCGCTGACGCTCACCTGGCTAGACGATGAGCTCCTGAGCCTGTGGGAGGCACCCGCGTACACGCCCGCATACAAGCGCGGTGCGGTGGAGCCAACGGCTCGGGGCGCGTACACGACGAGGGCTGCGGCCGAGCCCACACCATCCACCGAAGAGTTGCCCACGGTGCAACTCACGGCCAGCGAGCGCCACGCTAACGAGCGCATCGTCGCTGCGCTGGAAGTGGCGCGAGACGTTGTTCAGCGCGAATGCACGGCCTTGGGTGACCTGGACGCTATCGCCGGGGACGGCGACCATGGCACCGGCATGTTGCGCGGGCTCGAGGCCGCGCTCGCTTTTGCCTCCAAGCACGCGCAAAGCGCCGCGCCCGCACGGCTGCTGGCAGGGGCCGGAGAGGCATGGTCCGATGTTGCGGGAGGCACCTCGGGCGCGCTGTGGGGTGCTGCACTTGCCGCCCTTGGCTCACACGTAGACGGCCATCGTTGGGACACCAGCCGGGCCGCTCAGGCCGCCGCCGATGCTGCGGCAGCGATTCAGCGCCTGGGCAATGCCCAGGTGGGCGACAAGACCATGGTGGACGCCATGGTCCCCTACGTTGAGTGGTTGCATGCGGCAGGGGAGGCGCCGCTGGAGCAGGCACTCGCGGCCGCCGCTAAGGTCGCTACCACCGCCGCCACTCACACCGCAGAATTGGCACCCAAAAAAGGACGGGCCCGGCCGCTTGCCGAACGCAGTGTGGGCCATCCCGATCCGGGTGCCACCTCCTTTGCACTCATCGTGAGCGCAGTGGCCGCCAGTGAGGAGGTCATCGCATGACGGGCTTAAGAATCGTGGTGGGCGGCGACGACGCCGGCTACACCTACAAAGAGACTCTCGCTGACCTATTGCGGGCCCACCCTCGCGTGGCCTCGGTACACGACGTGGGCGTGCACGCAGACGATCACACGGACTATCCGCACGTGGCCGTTGCCGCTGCGCGCAAGGTGGCCGCCGGTGAGGCTGACCGCGCCCTGCTCATTTGTGGCACCGGATTGGGCGTGGCGATTGCGGCCAACAAGGTCAAGGGAGTGCGCGCGGTGACCGCGCATGACGCGTACTCGGTGGAGCGTTCGGTACTGAGCAACAACGCCCAGGTGCTGTGCATGGGCCAGCGCGTCATCGGCATCGAGCTCGCCAAGAAGCTTGTCGCTGAATGGTTGGAACACACGTTTGACCCGGCCTCGCCGTCGCGGGCCAAAGTGGACGCCATGTGCGCGTACGAGGAGGAAGCATGATCAAGACCGTTGCCATTGTGGGCTCGGGCTACATGGGTGGAGGCATCGCTCAAGTGTTCGCCCTGGCCGGTAAGGACGTGGTCATTTCGGACGTCTCGGCGGACGTGGCGCGCGCCAACCTGGAGCGGCTCATCACGGAGGCCGGTCAGTTTGAGGCGGACGGTCTGTTCCCCGCAGGTGCCCAAGAGGTGGTGGCGCAGCGAGTGCGCGCGGCGGCGTCCATCGAAGAGGCAGTGGCAGACGTGGACCTGGTGATTGAGGCCGTGTTCGAGCGCGTGGATGTGAAGCACGAGACTCTCGCGCGCATCAGCGGGGCAGCCCGACCCGACACCATCATCGGCTCCAATACGTCCACTATCTCCATCAACAAGCTCGCAGAGGGTGTGCAGGGTCCCGAGCGCTTCTTGGGGGTCCACTTCTCTAACCCCGCGCCGTTCATCCCTGGCGTGGAACTCATCCCGCACGATTCCACTGACCCGGCGGTGCTGGAACCGGTAGAGGAACTGCTCGCGGCATCGGGCAAATTGAGCGCACGCATCTCTGACGCCACGGGCTTTGTACTCAACCGTTTGCAATACGCCTTGTTCCATGAAGCCACGCAGCTGGTGGACGAGGGCGTGGCATCGGTGGAGGCAATCGACACCATTGTGCGCACCACGTTTGGGTTCAGGCTCCCGTTCTTTGGGCCGTTTGCCATTGCGGACATGGCCGGGCTGGACGTGTACAAGTTCT
>JAEYYZ010000137.1 GCA_023428185.1 Actinomycetes bacterium | reverse complement strand
TTGCCGCCTTGCTGTGCTCCAGGCCTCAGCGACCTGCGCTCTGGTCCCTCGTTATCTCTCACCATGTCAGTGTAGAAACGCACCCGGTGGGCACAGGGTTCCCTCGCCGAGGCCGCCGCACTTGCGCGCGATGTATCGAATCGATACATTTACTTGCTACACCTGCGCGATACATCGTGCCCACCAATGTTCCTGTGCCACCGGAGGCGATTGTGACCAAGACTGACGTCTTGACGCTCGCCATCCTTGGCACCCTTGCGGAACGCCCCCTTCACGGTTACGAGATCCGCAAGCGTTTGGGCGCCGAGTTGGGCCCCTTCCGGGCGCTCAGTTATGGCTCGCTTTACCCCTGCCTCAAGCGCATGGTGAGCGACGGCCTCATCGAGGTCACGGACGAAATCGAAGACACCCGCCGTTCGGCTCGCGCCACCGCCAAGCCTGCGGCCGCCGCCCGCCGCTCCCGTATCGCGTACGGCCTCACCACAGCGGGCAAGGACCAACTTGCCGCAGAACTTGCGCACGCCGGAGCATCGTCTTGGGACGACGACGCCTTCGATGTGCGCTTCTCCATGTTCTCCAAGACCGACCACGCCACCCGCCTGCGCATCCTCGAGGGACGCCGCAGCCGTTTGTCCGAGCGGCTCGAAGAGATTTCACAAGGCCTCAAAGCAGTACGCGAGCGCCACGACAACTACACCGCTGAACTTCAGCGTCACGGCCTCGAGCGCGTTGAGCGCGAGGTCGAGTGGCTGGACCAGCTCATTGAAAACGAACGATCCGCTTCCCGCGGAACCAACCCCAAGACCGCTTCCGCGGGCGACAACTGAGTAACACAACAAAGGAGTAAGAACATGGCCACATTGCGCGTTGCCATTGTGGGCGTCGGCAACTGTGCCACGTCCCTCATTCAGGGCGTGGAGTTCTACAAGGACACCCCGGCCGATGCCACGGTGCCCGGACTCATGCACGTCCAGTTTGGCGATTACCACATCTCTGACATCGAGTTTGTGGCCGCGTTTGACGTGGACTCGCTCAAGGTGGGCAAGGAACTCATCGAGGCCACCGAGTCCTCTGAGAACAACACCATCAAGATCGCGGACGTCCCCAAGACGGACATCCAGGTGTTGCGTGGCCACACCTACGACGGCCTTGGCAAGTACTACCGGATGACCATCACCGAGTCCGACGAGAAGCCCGTAGACGTGGTCCAGGTGCTCAAAGACACTCAAGCCGACGTGCTGGTGTGCTACCTGCCCGTGGGCTCCGAAGAGGCAGCCAAGTTCTACGCCCAGTGCGCCATCGACGCTGGCGTGGCGTTTGTGAACGCGTTGCCCGTGTTCATCGCATCGGACCCCGCGTGGGCCAAGAAGTTTGAGGACGCCGGCGTGCCCATTGTGGGCGACGACATCAAGTCCCAGGTGGGTGCCACCATCACGCACCGCGTCATGGCCAAACTGTTCGAGGACCGCGGCGTGAAGCTTGACCGCACGTACCAGCTCAACGTGGGCGGCAACATGGACTTCAAGAACATGCTTGAGCGTGACCGCCTTGAGTCCAAGAAAATCTCCAAGACCCAGGCCGTGACGTCCAACCTCGACGGCGACATGGCGGCCGACGACGTCCACATTGGTCCCTCGGACTTTGTGGCCTGGCTCGACGACCGCAAGTGGGCCTATGTGCGCCTTGAGGGTCGCGCGTTCGGTGAGGTCCCCTTGAACCTTGAGTACAAGCTCGAGGTGTGGGACTCCCCCAACTCCGCAGGCATCATCATCGACGCCATCCGCGCAGCCAAGATCGCTAAGGACCGTGGCGTGGGCGGACCCATCCTGTCCGCCTCCACGTACTTCATGAAGTCCCCGCCCGTGCAGACCGAAGACACGCTCGGCCGCAAGCACCTCGAGGAGTTCATCGCGGGTACGCGCGAGCGCTAATCCCCACAGTTGCGGGCCGCATCGGCCCTACAGAGGCCGGGCCTGCTCACTCCCCTGGGGTGGGCGGCCCGGCTTCTTGCATGTGACCAGACAACCTGCGCGCAAGCGCCGACTCACGCCGGGTGAGGCACCACCACGCGTGAAGCCCTCACCACGTTGTCAAAGAAGTCAGCAATGACGTGAGGAGCGTCGGCCACGGGCGTGAAGAACGAGGCCACCACGAATCGCTTGGTGCCAGGGCGTGTGTACCAGTAGTCCACCGCCAGGGTGGGGTGGTCGATCACGTCTGTGCCTGCACCCACGCCCGCCGTCGCTGCCTCGTCGAGATCATGCGGCATCGATGTCACTTGGTGACGCGTGATCCGCAGCGCCTTAGCTTCCTCAAGGTCAATCTCTACCGCCTCGTCCACGCCTTCCACGCCCATCTCCGCCAATGCCTTGCGAAGGGTCCCGATGACTGCCTCGGGTGATGTGCCCACGGCGGGCGACATGCGTAGATCGGGCTCGTACACGGTGATAGTCGCAGGGAACGGGACGCCTTCAGCGATCTCTTCACAGATGAAGATGGATTGAAACTCGGACGTCTGCGCCTGCTCGAGCGTGGCACGGAGATTCTCAGAAAGGATGGCACGGGCCTTCGCTGCATCGTCACGCTTGGAACCCACGCGTGCCACAAACCCCTTGATCTCGGCGAGTGACGCCTCCTTGTTTCGCGGATCCAGCTGGATCCAACGCCCCGGCAGGCGGAACTCGAGAGTGGCGGTTGTGACGCTCACTCGACTTCGTATCCGTTCGACTCAGCCCACGCCAGGATGTCCTCGGGGTTAGCGCTCACCGAAGCTTGATTGATGGGGCGCGCGTGGAACGGCAGGTTCTCGATCATCTCGGCGAAGTCAGGCAAAGGCGTGGTGTCCGCTGTCACGTCCAGGTTGCTATCCGTGGTGAAAGTCGCCAATACCGACTGCGAGGGATCGGGGAAGCTCTGAGCCAGCAGGACTAGGGAATGCAGCACCACGTCCTGGTGGCTCACCTCAGAGGAGTCGCTCACTTGGACCACCAATCGACCCGCCCGGTTCCATGGTGCGCCAGGCCGCATCACTTCGACAGTGGCGTTTTCGACGCCTTCAATTTCCTGCACTCGTTGAGCCAGATCGCCTGCGCCTGCTCCACATCCAGCGAGTAGTCCCATCACCATGATCGCTCCAATCACCCGCGCCGCTACCGAAACCATGCCCATCCTCTCGCCACGGGCGATCACCGCACGTAGTCGTACTTGTACTCAGACTCGGTTTGACCACCGGAACCGCCAAAGAAGACCTCATCGCCAGGCCGTAGTTCAGGCTGATGGTTGGCCGCCATGTCGGCGTAGGAAGCAGCGCCGTGTGCCACGTCCCAATCGAAATACTGCACATACCCATCGTCGCCTGCAGCGTGGTGGGCCATGTCGTCGAATCCGAGCCGGACACCCTCGAGGCCCGAGACCCCGTCGGGGTGCGAGAACGAAGTCACCCGCACGTCTTGGGGCAACGCGGCGATCTCTGCCCGGTATTGGTCCATCGGCGAACCACCTGCCACTATCGCCTCAACCCGGCCTGCAAGGTCAGGATGCAATGCGACCTCGGCCGCAGTCATTCCACCCTGGCTCCAGCCCGCGAGCATCACTGGGGCGTCGGAGTCGAACACCCCGGCTTCACGCATGGCATCGAGAACCGCCTTCTCCATGGCGGATTCGATGCCAGGGGCCAGCGCATGGATGATGTTGGTGTTGATGTCGTTCAGTTGGCTGCCGAACGGGCTCCATTCTTGAGTAGACGGAATCTCCACCCGCCAACCGATGACGTTCCCCTCGGCATCCTTGATGGCCACCACGCGGATCTCTGTGTTGCCCAGGTCCGTACCCGCCAAGTCGACTTCATTGAGTTCCGTAAACAGCGCTTCGTACGGGGTTGGCGGTTCCTCGTCGGGCTTAGTGTGCCGTGCAATGATTCCCGGCGAGTCCTCGGGCCCTTCGGCGCTCACGCGTCGAGGTGGGTTCGCTTCGCGAATGAGAGCAATGGCCACGAGGGCAACTACTGCCACCGCCAGGAGAATCCCCACCACGACCAAGAAGATCACGCCTGACGCAATGAGGGCGATGATCAACAGGATCGCGAGGATCACCAGTAGGTATTGGCAGATGAACTCAAAGGCCGCCACCAAGGCATTCCAGACTGCTTCGAAGACTCCTGCAACCCACTCGCCAAAGGCTTGGAGTGCTTCCCATAAGCCTTCAAAGAAATTGCCTACGTGGTCCCAGAAACCATCGTTGGTGCCTTCGAAGGACGTCTGCATGGTGGAGATTGCCTGCTTGGCGGCCGATTCCAGAGCCGCTTCCGCGTTGGCATACCTGCTGCGTGCCTCATCGACGCGTGCTTGAGCGGCGTTGACGGCGTTGCGGCTGCGTTGTGCTTCCCACTCGAATGGCGCGATGTCCACGGTTCCGTCAGGAGACATAGCGGCCTCGCGGCGTTTAGCGCTCAGCCGTTCTTCGTCATCCGCCAATTGCCCCTGCAGCCAACTGAGATCGCGGGTGGCGTCATACTCGTCAGCTATCGCGGCGTTCGCATCGGAGTGGGCATCAAGCAACGCCACTTGGTAGACATCGAGAGCAACCGTGGAACCTTCGTAGCGCGTACGCGCACGATCAAGGTCTTCGCTAAGCGAAACTACTTTGGAGCGGATCTCCTCCATGGCGACGCTGTGCGACTCCCACGCGAGGTCGCGCAAAAGTTGCGAAGCCTCCTCGATGGCGGTGGTGGCCCGGTACAGGTACTCGACGTCCTCGCGCAGTGCCGACGGGTTTCCGGGCAACGTGTTCAGGCTCATGGGTTACCCGCCTCTGACAAGGACGACGTCGACGCCGTGAGGTCACGCGCGATCTGCTGGTCGATGTCATCAAAGGTGTCCCTGATCGCCGTCAGGGAGTCGCGAACAAACGTCAGGCTTTCGGTGAACTTGCCGCGCCGGATGTCCCACGCGTCCGCGAAATCATTGACTTTGCTGCTCAAGCCGCCGTGTCCCACGTTTTGCGCGGCCCGTTCCGCACGCGTGTCGGCGTTCTCGAAGTAGGTCACCACCGCGCTGGTTTGCTGAATAGCGCCATTCAGGTCGTCGCCGTCAATCCTGATATCAGCCATTCGCGTCGCCTCTCATGTGCGTGACGTAGTGGATGTCCGCTTGCCGTAGCGCTTCGCTCAACAGTTGACCTGCGGAGAGTGCGGCTTCCTCAATCACGGAACGCGGCGCGCTGGCAGCGAGTTGGACTGTCGCTTCTGCAGCGTCGATCCCTGTCCGCAAGCGCGCAAGCACGTGATCCGGGCTGGGCTCGAGATTAGTGGTGTCCACGTTTCCCCCTCAGGAATGTGACCTCATGGTGACTAGTGGCTTCACCGTAGCGGTTAGCCCCGTCCTCCGCGATGGGGACTTATCCCCATGCGGCCTACCCCGCCCTACGCGCTGCCAGCAGGGCCACACCCAGGGCCGCGATCATGCCGCCACCCACGGAGCGCACCGTGGCAATCCGGCGCGGGGACTTGGCAAACCACGAGCGCGCCGAGGCTGCGATCAAGGCATACGTCCCGTCACACACGACGGCCATGGCAATGAACACCACACCCAGTTGAAGGATCTGGGCCGTGACCAAGCCGCGCAACGGGTCCACGAACTGCGGCAACACCGCCACCATAAACACCAGCGTCTTAGGGTTAGCAACGCCCACCACAAAGGCCTCACCAAACAACTTCCGGGACGATGCCGGGGGTGCTGGATCGGCATCGGCCGTAACCAGAGTGCCGGCATTGCGATGGCGAATCTGCTGTACACCCAAGTAGATGAGGTACAAACCACCCACGACTTTGAGGACCACAAAAGCCACGGCGGATGCCGCAAGCAACGCGCCCACACCCACGGCCACGAGCAACACGTGAACAAACACGCCTGTGGAGTTGCCCACCACCGAAACCAAGGCCTCGCGGCGGCCGTGCTGCAACGCGCGGCCAATGATGAACAGCACCGACGGCCCTGGCAAGATGATGAGCAGGAACGCAATGGCGCCAAATGCCAGCAGCGTGGAGCCGGTGATCACCGCGTGCTCGGCGCGTTAGGGCCGGGTGGCGAACGGATCGCCGTCAACCGGCGGCGGCGTGGCGGCGGCAGCGGGGGTTGCCGCAGGGTACGCGGCGGGCATGTGCCCTACCAGGCCACGCTCGTGAGCCTTGGGGTCTGGGCCCCAGCGGTTGGTGTACGCCTCGCCTTCCAGGATGCACATGATGAGCGGCACAATTCCCAGCCCGGCCAAATTGAGCCACAGCCAGTGGCCGGATTGGCCCATGTCATGCAAGCGACGGGCCATCGCGCCGAGCATCATCACGGAAAGCCCAATGCTGACCACAAAGAGGAGCAGGTAGAGCACGGCCATTGCACCGAACGAGGCCAAGAACGCTCCACCGTCGGGATCG
The DNA here is from genome assembly GCA_023428185.1 of Actinomycetes bacterium. Lineage (GTDB taxonomy): Bacteria > Actinomycetota > Actinomycetes > Actinomycetales > Demequinaceae > Demequina. The sequence goes on along the minus strand of JAEYYZ010000137.1, from coordinate 8,824 downwards.
CTACTGCTGGCAGACGCCATCATGGGGATCATGGACGCAAAGATCAAGATGACAAAGACAAGGCTCACCGCAGTGCTGATCAAGGTCAAGAAGAGATAGAACCACCAGAACTCTGAACGGCGGGCACGGCCTTCAAAGACGAACAGTTTGCCCATACATACCTTGATGGCTTGACCGAACGACATGGTTCCTCCTTGACCTACAGCTTCATCCGCTACGGTAGCGCGCGCTCACGGGCACCGCGCACAGCCAGTGCGGCCAGCACTGCCGACGCCACCACGAGGAGCGACGCGGCCACAGACGTCATGGGCACACCGGCAATATTGCCGACGTATCCGCTCACAACTCCGCGGAAGCCCACCACAGCAAGACCCAGCATTCCGGCGATAGCCAGCGCGGCGCTCACTCCGGCGAGTACGCCTCGCCGTGTCCCTGGACCGGCGACCGCGTGGCGGGGGCCAGGTCGATCAAAGCGGCGGAAAGCCATCACTAGCGCAGCAACTACGAGCAGAAATGGGATGAGCAGTGCGGCCTTGACTACCCACCATGAGAGCTCGGTAGGCAAGGCTCTCTGGTCCACGCGAGCGATCCACAGCGCTGCATAGATCACGATCAGCGCAGTGAAGTGCCACAAGAACGCAGTCATGGCCACGGCACCCCCCACAATCACCGCCTTCCACGGGCGCGGCTTCTGCAACCAGCGCGTGAGCGGAGCACGCAGCATGAGCAGCACACCGGCTTGAGTGAACCCAAACACCATGAGCGCCACCGTGGGCGGAGCGAGGTTCGACAGTTTCTCGCCGTTGTAGGACACCATGGCGACCCCGTACGGCCCTAACCACGTCAACAGCGCCAAGGCCGCCGCGCCCGCGGAAGCCATCACCGCACCCAACCGCAAGGAACCCACCCGATCAGCCACGCCGTCGGCGTAGAAATACCCCAACTGATGGACCGCAAGCCACACGAAAGCGAAATTGAGCCACATCACTCCCGGCACTCCCACGGCGAGTCGCAGCACATCCACAAGCACCACGGCAGCCACCAAGGCCACGAGCGCCCACACCCCCCACTTCTCATGAGCCTTCAGGGTGAGCGGCGCAAACGCGGCCGCCAACAAGTAGATGCCAATGAACCACAGCAACTGACCCGCGATCTGCGCCACTTGCTGCACAAAGACGGTGCCGCCAGCCAAGAGGTCCAGCACCGCACCCACCACCAACCACACCCCAATGAACACCAAGGCCGGGCGAACCAGACGGCCAATCCGGGCCTCCACAAAGTCGGCGTACCCCCCGCCCTTGCGTCGCAACGACCTCAAGGTGGTGGCGTGGGCGAAACCTCCCACCACAAAGAACACGGGCATCACTTGCAGCAGGAGCGTCCCGCCACGGGTCCACGTTGCGTACTCGAGAATGTTGGTAAACGCGAAACTCTGTGCCGCGTGGTCCATGAGAACCACCGCCATGATGAAATGTCCAAAGATGACGCCCAGCAGTGACGCAACCCTCAGAAAGTCCACGTATCGGTCGCGTGTATCGGGCGTGGCAGCCGCCATTGCTTCAACTGAGCTCATGCGCCCGATGCTAGCGGCGAGGTGAATATCCAAGGGCGAGCGTTCTCTAGGCTGTGGGCATGTCGTTCGCCAGGGACCTCGCGTGGTTGTGGCGGGCGCGCGGCTTCAGGCGACTGGCCTCCGCGAGATTGTTGTCGCAATTGGGTGACGGCATGTTCCAAGTGGGTATTGCCACGGCGTTCTTCTTTGAACCCACCGAAGCGACCACCCCGATCCAGATTGCTCAAGGGTTCTTTGTGCTGCTGGCCCCGTTCACATTGGTGGGGCCCTTTGTGGGGCCACTCATCGATCGCTGGCCCAGGCAGCGCATCGTGCTGGTGGGAAATTTGGGTCGCTTGGCCCTGGTTGCCGGGATCTGCATCGTGATGTGGGTGGGTGGCCCCAACTGGGTGCTGTACGCCCTGGCGTTGCTTGCCTTGTCTGTCAATCGGTTCTTGCTCGCCTCAATGACTGCAGGGCTGCCCAAAGTGGTGGAGCCGGAGGAGCTGTTGGCTGCCAACGCGGTGCTTCCCACGCTCGGGACCATCGCGGCCGCCGCCGGAGCAGCGATCGGTGTGGTGGTGACGTTTGTGGCACCCACCGCTGATGAGCAGGGTCTGGCGTTCACTGCCCTGGTGGCCGCCGCGTGCATGTTCGGGCTCTCGTCATGGGCCGCCACGTTGCTGCGCCGCGGAGAGCTCGGCCCCGACCACCCGCTCAAGGCGTTGTCGTTCGCCAAGCAAGTGCGCGCCTTGGTGGGAGAATTGGCAGACGGGTTCAGATACGTGAAAGCGCGAGTCACGCCGTTGCACGCGCTGGGTGTCATGGCGGCCCAACGCTTGCTCTACGGGCTGCTGTTTGTCGCAGCGATCCTCATGTCGCGGCACATCTTGGCAGACCCGGATCATCCCGAACAGGCACTCGAGAAGTTTGGGACGGTGTTGGTGTTCGCGGCGGTGGGTTTTGGCTTGGCGGCCGTGCTGACTCCGTCGCTTGGCAAGAGGTTCGAGCGCCAACAGTGGATTGTCATCTGCCTGTGCGTGGGCGCCGCTGGGCAACTGATGCTCGCGCTCTCCACCGCGGTGTGGGCGTTGCTGGGAGCGGCCGTGGTGGTGTCGTTTGCGGTGCAGGGCGGCAAGATCGCGGTGGACACGATCGTGCAACGCGATACCGAGGACTCTGTGCGCGGGCGCGCCTTCACGCTCTACGACATGGCGTTCAATGTGGCGTTCATTTCAAGCGCGGCTGTGGGTGCTTTGGTGTTGCCGGACACCGGGTATTCGCAACCGGTCATGGCGGCATTGGTGGTGGTCTACCTGGTGGTGGCGGCTTTGTACGTGCGAGCCCCCCGCACCCCCGCCCCCGCCCCCCTCGCTGGCCCCACCCCGTCCCCCCTCCCTTGAGGAACTCTGGCTCGCGAGTCCCCGGCGGGCGAGCGCCCCTGAGGAACGTCACGCTGCACGATGACTTCTGCCAACCATGACATCGAGAGCAACGCGCCTGCACCACTCCGGCCGATTCATCACGTCGGCGTAGGTGAACCTCAGGGTCAGAATGCCGACCGTCGCAAGTAGCGCGTCCCGGCGCGAGTCGCGGGCTTTTCCGCGAGGGGTGGCATGTGAAGCCATACCGTCCACTTCGAAGGCGACTCGACTGAGAGGATCAAAGTAGTCGAGGCGGAACGCCTCGCCCTCAACCACTACCCGATGCTGACGCAGTAGATCCGCAAACGCGGCACCCGTGAACACTGTGGTGGACGCTCGTTCCTCTAGGTGGCTCTCGTCACCTAGTTCCGCGCGGAGGGCTAGTCGCTCAAGCCGCCTCCTCCCCGGAATCCTCGCGACAACACGCATCGCGTCAACAAGTGCCTCAACTCTGACTACCCCCGATTGGATAGCGCGGTACACCAGCTCGGCCTTTTCATGCCTGGGAGCAAGGACAAAAGCGCGGATAAGAGCGAACTCAGGGAGCGACACGGCCATGCCACGGACGATGTGGTGGGGCATCGGCGAGCGTGGTGCGTGCAGCCGCATCCAGGACGCCCCGGCGCGGTGGCTTCCGTAGGGCACCACTACATCGATCGTGTCGGGGGCCTTGTCAGTGGCGCCTTGGAGGAACAAGGCCGCCCGTCCTCCAATCGCCGCGCCCGCAGGTGCCCACAGTTGCGTGGCCATGACACGCACGGCGAAGGACTCGGCGTGGAGGGCCGACGCATAGAGGTTGGGCAATACTCGGACGGGATCTCCGGCTCGCACAGCTCGCATGACAGCTGCTGTGGACGCCAAAGAAGTCAACTCTTGGTACGTGAAAATGCGGGGCTGGTCCCTGATGAGGGTTGCGACTTTGTGGGGCATAGCCAAGTCGTAGCAGCGCACGGGAGTCGCGCGCTGAGAGTTTGGGTGCGCTGTGGATAAGTACTCCCAGGTGCTGAGCTTCCTCAGTCGCGCCTAATGGAGAGCGACTCGCGAGTACATCTTCCTCAACCGAGGTCCGGGGGTAAGGGCGGTGGGGAGGAGGGGGGAGGGGAAGGGGGTTAGCGACTAGCCCACCAGGCTCGCAGTTCGGCCTCTGCACGCTCGGCGCCAAGCGGTCCGTGCTCCATGCGCAACGCAAGCAAGTGCTTGTACGCCTCGCCCACCTCGCGTCCCGGAGCGATCCCCAGCAGGTCCATGATCTGAGTCCCATCGAGATCCGGCCGGATGGCGTCGATCTCCTCGCGGTCACGCAACTCTGCGATGCGCGCCTCAAGGTCGTCGTACGCGAAAGACAAGCGCTCAGCTTTGCGGCGGTTGCGGGTAGTGACGTCGGCCCGGGTGAGTCGGTGCAAGCGCTCCAACTGGTCCCCGGCATCGACTACGTAGCGTCGCACAGCTGAGTCGCTCCAACGCGCTTCACCGTAACCGTGGAATCGCAAGTGCAACTCCACCAGTTTGGCCACGTGTGTGACCGTCTCCTTGTCAAAGCGCAATGCCTTGAGGCGTTTGGCTGCGAGCTTGGCGCCCACCACCTCGTGATGATGAAAGGAGACCCCGCCCCCTGGTTCAAGGCGTCGGGTCGCGGGCTTGCCGATGTCGTGCAGAAGAGCAGCGAGGCGCAACACCAAGTCCGGGCCGGGCACTGCGCCGTCAGCGTCCGTTTCCAAAGCGATTGCTTGTTCCACCACCGTCAAGGTGTGGTCGTACACGTCTTTGTGGTGATGATGTTCGTCAATTTCCAACCGCAAGGCGGGAAGTTCAGGCAAGACATGCTGCGCCAGACCCGAATCAACCAGGGCCCCGAGTCCTTCGCGTACTTGGGGTGCAAGGAGCAGCTTGGACAGTTCGTCTCGAACCCGTTCAGCGGAAACGATCTCAATGCGGGCGGCCATGTCGGCCATGGCAGCAAACGTGGCCGGCTCGATCTCAAAGCCCAACTGCGCCACGAACCGTGCTCCGCGCATCATGCGCAGAGGGTCGTCACCAAACGATAGGGCTGGCTCGACGGGTGTGCGGATCAGGCCGCCTGCAAGGTCTTCCAGGCCACCAAAGGGGTCTACGAACTCGCGTTGCGGCAAGCGCACGGCCATGGCGTTGATGGTGAAGTCCCGCCGGGCAAGGTCACCTTCGAGCGTGTCACCAAAAGCAACCACCGGTTTGCGGGTGACACCGTCATACTCGTCGGCGCGGTATGTGGTGATCTCCACCACCACGTCCCCTCGCCGCGCCCCGATGGTGCCAAAGTCCCTGCCCATGTCCCATGTGGCTTTGGTCCATTGACGCAGCAGCGCCTCGGTCTGATCCGGGTTGGCGGACGTGGCGAAGTCCAGATCAGAAGTGGACCGGCCCAAGAACGCATCGCGCACCGGTCCACCGACTAGCGCCAATTCATGGCCTGCGGCCTCAAATGCGCGTGCGAGTTCATCGACTTCCCCCGGCAATGCCGCCCACAACCCTGTGGCTCGAGCCTCGAGCACCGCGCGGGAAGGGACAACTGACGGAGGCAAGTTCACGGTTCAAGCATCCCAGACGTGGGGACCGGGCGGGCCGGTCGTTAGAGTGTCCGCATGCCCATGTCGCCTATTCCCCGCCCGGGGCCCGCTCGTGCGAGCGTGCGGGCTGTGGCGAAGCGACGCAATTCTTCGGGCCCGCCGCCTTTGCCGGTTTCGAATGAGACATCTGCTGGGGGCATCGCCGTCAAGGTTGAAGAGGGAGTGGCCTACGTGGCGTGCATTGCGCGGCGCAATCGAGCCGGTCGCCTCGAATGGTGTCTGCCTAAAGGGCACATTGAGCTCGGCGAGACTCCCGAGCAAGCTGCAGTGCGAGAAGTGTGTGAAGAGACCGGTATTTCCGCTGAGATTATTCAGCCGCTGGGAATCATCGACTATTGGTTCACGGGCGATGACAGGCGCATCCACAAGGTGGTCCACCACTACTTGCTCGAAGCGACGGGCGGCACCATCACGGTGGAGAATGATCCGGATCACGAAGCCGAACTTGCGCAATGGATACCCATGGCAGATCTACCCACTCGCCTCGCGTTCCCCAACGAACGCAAGATGGCCCAAGCCGCGGCACAGCTGCTGACCGCTAGGCAGTGATGGTCACAGTAGTCGGAACGGCAAAGCGGCTTCTTGCCGCGCTCACGGCAATGACGGCAGTGGTGTTCGCACTGGGCATTCCCGCCACGGCCGATACCGATGACGCGTTGCCGATGGGACCCGCGCTTACCAGCACCATTGAAACCGTGGCACCGGCCATGCTCACGCCCACTACGTCCCTGTCAGTGCGAGTGATGGCTACTGCCGGGATGGCACCGGTCTCCGGGGTCCGCGCCACCTTGGCAGTGACGTCCTCTCCTCTCACCACTACGGAACAAGTCGACGCTTTTCTTGAGGCACCGCAGTTGGCACCACGCCGCGAGGTGGCAGCGGCGGACATGAGGGCCTTCGACACGGGTCGTCCCCGGGCGGTGGGTGCACTGGGTGCGGGTCAGGCATCGGCGATGGGCTTGCTGGCTGACCCCACGGCGCTTGCCCTCCCGCGAGGGACCAGCGGCGTGTACGGCGTAGTGGTGACCACTACAGGAGTGGATGTCACGCCCATCACCCAGGGATTCGTCATCGCATGGTCGGACAGCAGTTTGCCCACCTTGGACGTAGCGGTCATCGCCGCCGTGGGGGGTTCTCCGCAGCGTGCCGCGGCCCTCTTTTCCGCAGCATCGGATCCGCGAGTGGCCTTGCTTGCCGACCCCACCGCGTTGGCGACCATGGAAGGCGGGCGCCCGGGGACCTCGGGGCGCGAGCTGTATGCGTTGCCTGCCGGGCACGTAGATATTGCTTCGCTCGTCCATGGCGGCGTGGGGGGTGTGCTTGATATTGCCTTGACCCAGGCTCAAGCCAACGTGGACTCGGGTGTGGGATGGATCGCTGTGCCTGCCACCGTGGACCAAGGCATAGTTGACGCAGTCTATGAGCGCGGCGCAGTGGCTTTACTGACGGGTCCCAGGACGGGGGCGGGGGCGCCGGTGACGTCGGAGCCGGTAGCGCAATATCTCACGACGAGCGGTGACACGTTGCCTGTGGTGATGGCCGATGCCCGTCTCAGCACCGTGTTGGGCGCGCCCAACCCTGATAAGGCAACTCAACCGGCGCGTCTGGTTGCCGAGGCGGCCCTGCGCGCGGCCTCGGGCACGGGACCGCGCGCTGGCACCGTGGTGATTTCTTCGGGCGACTCGTGGGTGGTCGACGGAACGCGACCATCCGCTGCGATTGAGGCTCTCTTTGCGGCACCCTGGGTCAAGCCCGTGGGAATTGGTGCGGTCCTTTCGCTCCCCAACAGGGCAACTCTGGAACCACCGGCCGAACCTGTTACCGAAGGGGATGTCGCGCCCGCGGACCTTGTCACCATTAAGGAACTTCTAGGTCGAGTGCACGACGTTGCCGTCGCTACCGAGTCGCCGGACCGCATTCTCAATGGCGAGGCTCGGTCCTTACTCGCGGCGATCTCGTTGCCGGTGCGCGCGGATCAGGACGTGCGCTCGTCGGCTATGGACGCGGCTGTCTCTCAAGCGTCGACGGTGGTCAATGCAGTTTCCGTGACCTCGAGTTCCGAACTGACCCTCGTCTCCTCCTCCGGCAATGTTCCGATCACGGTCCGCAATGACTTACCCGTGGCGGTCACGGTACGCGTGGTGATGACCTCACGGTCGCCCAGCCTGCTCATTGATAGCCAGCCGCTGGTGACCATCCCCGCAGGGGTAGAGCAAACGGTGCTGGTACCCATCACCGGGGTGCGAACCGACGATGTCAAGGTCACCGTGGCACTGCGCAATGAGCCAGGCGCCACGTTGGCCGTGGCCAAGACGTTGGAGGTGCGAGTGAGGGCCGAGTGGGGCAACACCGCTACCGGCGTGGTCACGGCGGGCCTGGTGTTGCTGATGATCGCGGGGGTGTGGCGCACCATCCGCCGTGGCCGCCGCGATACTCGATTGCCTCCCTCGGTAGATCCCGATGTCGCGAGCCCTGCAAAGGAGTCACGTCCCTGACGGGACAATGAGTTCCATGGCGTCCACGTTTGCGCGCACCACCGTGTGGCTTGCTCTCGGTACGGGCACGTCGCGAGTGCTGGGACTGGCTCGCACCGTGATGCTCGGCATCGCGATCGGCATCACCGGTTCGGCGGCGGCAGATTCGTTCGCGGTGGCGAACAAGCTGCCCAATGTCATGTTTGCCGTTGTCGCGGCCGGGGTGCTCAACGCCGCACTCATCCCGCAAATTGTGCGGTCCTTTCACCAGAACCGCGAGCGCACCGTCCACCGCATCCTGACTCTGGGCGGCTTCTGGATTCTGGTGGCCACTGCGCTACTGACCGTGACTGCAGGGCTGTGGGTTCGCGTCTACTCCTCGGGTTGGGGACCGGAGCAGACCGCGCTTGCCACCGCTTTTGCTTTGTGGTGCATTCCGCAATTGTTCTTCTACGGCATGTACACGCTTTTGGGTCAGGTGCTCAATGCTCGCGAGCAGTTTGGGCCCTTCATGTGGGCACCGGTGGTCAACAATCTCATTGCCATCATCGGGCTTGCCGTGTACATCGCGCTCTTTGGCACGTTCTCCAGTGACAATCCCCTCAGCCAAACCATCGACTGGTCTGGGCAGCGCATTGCACTGGTCGCGGGTGTGGCAACGCTCGGCATCGCCGCGCAAGCAGCGGTCCTGATTCCGCCGATGCTGCGCGGTGGGTACCGGTGGCGCTGGGTATGGCGTGGACCCAAGGGCGAGCTGAGCATCGCCGCCAA
>JAEYYZ010000135.1 GCA_023428185.1 Actinomycetes bacterium | reverse complement strand
CCGCTACCGACCAGTGCATGGAGACACGGCCCCGTCCCAGCACTTCATAGGCGTGGTCACACACGGCCACCACGAGGTCATCGGGCTTGAGCACTTCGTCGGCCGACGCCGGGGCCGGGCTGAGCGGCTGCAGCCCGTGTCGAGCCAGTTCGGCCAGGGCCAGGGGGTGGATCTGTTTGGCTGGTTCCGTACCCGCTGACGTCACTGGAGCGATGCCGCTGGCGTAAAGCAGGCTCGCGGCTATCTGCGACCGGGCAGAGTTTGCCGAGCACACGAACACCACGCGGGATCCATGGGGTGCCGCGCCCGCTGCCGCTGTTGCTGCCACCACGGGGTTGTCCCATACAAGTGAGAGGTAGGCGCGCCTACCGTCATGATCCGAGCGTCGGCGACTAACAGCGCCCGCCGCTTCCAGCACGCCTACGTGGTGCGCGAGCAGGTTGGACGGTTGTCCTGTCTTGTCTCCCAGTTCGCCAGGAGAGAGGTCTTGGAGCGCGAGCGCGTCAATGATGGCCAGTCGGCGCGGTTCTGCAAGGGCGGCGTGTAAGCCGGCACGCGCCGCGACCGCAGTACCGGCTGATATCTCAATCACTGTTGAGACATTAGCACGCGCGCAGGGTTCCCTCCCACGATGGCGCCCGCTGGCACGTCTTTGGTGACTACGGATCCGGCTCCCACCACCGCGCCGCGCCCTACCGTGACGCCGGGACACAACACCACAGATCCGCCCAGCCAGGCATCGTCCTCAATGGTGATGGGCAACCCCAGTTCCCACCCCGCCTTGCGAGTGGCCACATCCACATGGTGATTGGGCGTGTAGAACCTCGCGCCCGGGCCTATGAGCGCGCCGTTCCCTATGCGCACTTGGCCGCTACCCACAATCATGAGGTCCGAGTTGATGAAGACGTTGTCTCCAAAGAACACCCGCTCCCCGTACTCGATGTACACCGGCGGGCGAAAGTCCAACCCTGGGCCACATTCGGCGACGAGCGAGGTGAGCATCGCTGTGGCGCGCTCAGGGTCTTCGGGATAGAGCGCGCTGAGTTCCCTGCACGTAGCGAGCGTCTCTTGCTGCATAGCCGCCAGTTCCGGGCCCAAGCGGTACTTGAACCATTCGTCGGCCCTGAGCTTCTCCAGCTCGGTGCGACTGGAGTCCTCAATGGGGACCTCGTTCTTGCGGCGCTTCCAGATCTCGTCCATGGGGACCTCCCTGCTCAATGGTCCCTCACCGGGGACGCACTGATGCAGTGCGGTGGTCCCAGCTGCGCGAGCGCGAAGGTAGCTTGGCGAGTACCGTGCTGTAGCACAGGCGTTCATCACGCCATGTGATCAAGGGGGAGAAATGAGACTGAGTCGAGTTCTGGCAATCGCAGTAGCGATCGGTGTTGCGGCGGGAGTGACTCTCGTGTCACCCGCGAGCGATTCCTCCGCGGCGAACCCGTGTGCAATGCGGGCGCAGATCGTGTACATCGGTAGTTACATCAAGTTTCAAGACCCAAGCGACCCTGTGGTGGGGCCAACATGACGTTTGAGTACTTGCCCCCGAACTCGACCACGAAGATCTTCATCGGCTACTACCAGAATCAGCAGGCCGGTGTCACCTACATCACCAACTCTCGTGCTCAGATTCAGCGCGCAAAGGCGTGCTCTGTGACACCGAGTTGCCCTATCTCGTCCGCCTGGTGGACCACGTCCAGCTGGTATACCTTCGGCTAGGTGTCGGGTGCGGCGTTTCGGATCGCTTTGGGCGTGCGGAACTGCGGTTTTGGCAAGTTTCCTCAGCGCATGTGGCCACGATGTTGCGCCGCGCGTTGACCACACCGCAGAGTTCAAGATTGTGGCTGCAGAGGTTTTGGAACGTGCCCAACAGGCAGGCGCTAGTCAAACTCAGCTGGATATCGTCGCCGCAAGCGCCACTGAGGGCGCCCCTATAGAGTTCGCGGAGTACGAGGACGCGTACTTCGCGTTTGCGACGTGCATGGAGTCGGCGGGATTGGTCGTGGATGGACCTTTGATGCAGCAGATGCACGGGCAGACCCTTGTCAACTACGGGATCGGTTCATCGCCGGAATTCACCGAACAGCAGATGTTTGAGGTTCATAATCGATGCCGGACGGAGCATTTTGGGTTCGTTGACGAGGTCTATCAGTCGCAGCCTGCCGCCGAGGAGTACATTGATGCCGCGTTTGAGAAGTTGCGACCTCAACTGCTCGAATGCCTGCGAGGCTATGGAGCATCGCTTCCTGACAATGCCTTGCCAGACGAATTCTCCACGGCTCAGCTCGAGGTAGTGAGTCTTCATGGCGAGGGGGCAGATTGCTTTGAAAGTACGGGTCTCAACGCCGCGCTCAACGGCGGCTAGGGGAAGGAAAGTGCAACCACATCCCTTAAGGAGGCGCGATGAGTGCCGGAAGCAACGAACTCGATGCTCACGTTGCGAGCTTTGTAGCGCGCGGGTACGCCGTGGAGTCGCGAACCGCCAGCCAAGTGGTTCTTGTGAAGCAGCGTCGCATTGGTTGGTTTTGGAACACAGTTCTTGTGCTCGTGACGGGGGGTTTGTGGCTCATCTACGTGATCTACCGCGTGGTGAACCGCAAGGCCGACCGTGTGGTGTTCACGGTAGGGACTGATGACAAGCTTCGCCGACACTAGGAGCCCATATAACTTGGCGAAATCAATTGATTAGTGGTCAGAACGACGCTAACATAGAGAAAACGCTAAGCAATGGATGAGGTAAGCCATGGCCTCGCACACCACGCAGGACTGGGAAGAGCGCCTAGGCGAGCAGATTCGCAGTGAACGCTTGCGCCTGGGCCTGGATCAAGTGACTCTTGCGGCACGCTCCAATATCTCCGTGTCCAGCCTCTCCAAGCTCGAGAACGGCGAAGGTTCGCGCGTCCACACGCTTATCAAGGTGATCCGTGCCTTGGGGCGCGAAGACTGGCTGGAAGCGCTTGCACCTGCCGCTCAGGTGTCGCCGCTGGCAATGCTCCGCGATCGCGACTTGCCTGCACCCCGCCAACGCGTCACCAAAGCAATCCGCGCCCAGGGTTCGCCATGAGTTACGCACCGGCAAACGTGGTGGAAGTCGTTGCTTGGGGCGAGACCGTGGGCGCCGTGGCGCTGGACCCGGCCTCGGGGGTCGGCGTGCTTGAATACACGCCTCAATGGCGGCGCGGGAACCGCGAGCTTTCGCCGGTTCTTGCCCCGCTGAGCGCCGGCCGCGTCACGGGCTCCACGCGTGCGCTGGACACCTTTCACGGCCTGCCACCCCTCTTGGCAGACGTGCTGCCCGACGACTTTGGCAACGCCATCATCGACGCCTACCTCACACGGGAAGGCATCGACCGCTCCACGTTCACGCCCCTAGACCGCTTGGTCTACGCGGGCAATCGCGCAATGGGTGCACTTGAGTTTCGCCCGCCATCGCCGCAACCCGAGCCGCCCACCGCGCTGAGCCTCAGCAGGCTTGTAGGCGAGGCAAGAGCTGCCATCCGCGGAGACCTTGCCAAGGAACCCTCGGCCGCCGTGGTCACCTTATTCTCCGTGGGCACCTCTGCGGGCGGGGCGCGAGCAAAGGCCGTGGTGGCCATCAACGATGCCGGGGAGATTCGCTCCGGCTCGTTACCGCCCGAGCCCGGCTGGACCGACTACGTCATGAAGTTCGACGGAGCCGGAACCGACTCGGGCGCGAGCGAGGGGTACACGCGCATCGAGTACGCGTATCACCTCATGGCCAGCGCCGCCGGGATCCAGGTCCCGCCCGCCCGCTTGCTGGAGGAAGGCGGCCGCGCGCACTTTCTGTCCCAACGCTTTGATCGCCACGACGGGCAACGGGTGCACATGCAGTCGCTGTGCGCGCTCCGTGGCCTGGACTTTCGCCTGCGAGACGCCCACGACTACGCCCAACTGCTCGAGACATCGGACCTATTGGGACTGCCGCCAGAGACCCGCACGGAGATCCTCCGCCGCGCGGCGTTCAACGTGTTCGCGTTCAACCGTGACGACCACACCAAGAACCATGCTTTTCTCATGGACCGCTCAGGCGCATGGTCACTCGCACCGGCGTTTGACCTCATCTTTGCGTACGCGCCACAGTCGTACTGGAACGCGCGCCACCTCATGGCGGTAGACGGCGAGTTCGCGGCGCCCACTCGGGAACACCTTGAACGGTTGGGCGACGCGTGGGCTGTGCCTTCCATTAAAGCCGCACTCGCGCAAGTCGCCGATGCCGTGGCTCAGTGGCCTGATTTTGCCGCCCAAGCGGGGGTGGACGCGCAAAGGGCCCGCGTCATCGGCGATGTGCTGACGGGCGGGCCCTTGGGCGATTCACGCCCACGCAAGTAGCGCTTAGTCGTCGCTCTCGAGAATCAGCTTGAGGTTGGCGAGCATCTGGTCAAGGGTGTGCTGGTTGATCTTGTCGAGCACTGCCACGTTGACCATTTTCTGCATCTTGCCAGCCTCGACGTCGTAGTTGACCTCGGAGTAGATGCGGGTGGAGTTGTCGTCCACGGCGGAGAACTGGTAGTCCCACGTCGCGGTCACGTCGCCCTCGAGCTTCAGCGTGACGCGCTCGTTGACCTCATAGTTCAGTCCCGAGGCCTTGCCGCGCAGGTCCACGCCGGCCATGTTGAATCGCCAGTCAAAGGTCTGCTCAATGCTCGGCTCGTCGGGCGTGATGTTGGTGTTCTCGTTGAGGTTGGGAATGAACGCGGGGCCGTTGTGTGCGGAGGCGGTGTACTCAAACACCTCGGCGAGCGGGCGGTTGATGATCACTTCACCGGATGCATTGGGCATGTCAGCAGTTCCTTACGTGTTGGCCTGTTCAGGGACGGTGAACCTCACGCTACACGCCACGTGTGGTTCTGGACTTGTTTGCGGAACACATTGCGCCACAACTTCACTTTGGGCGTGCGTTTTCCTGTGAGTACCAGCAGTGTTACCCCCGGTAAGAGGCGCACTATGCGCAGTGTCGCCGCACCGCCTACTAGCACCTGTCGCACTGGCGTTGCTTGTTCGGGCTCGCCCGCAGCAACCCGGGGCTCCCAACGCGCGCGCACCATTCCAGCGGCCACTTTGGCCCCCGATGCCACGGCATCGGCGCTCGCACCCCAAACCAGCCAAGGACCTACCCACAAGGCGATGCCCAGCACTGGCGCCACGCTCGCTACGGCAACCGGCCAGACGGTGGCGGCAGCGCCGCATAGCGCTAAGGTGGCGGCGAGTGCCTCGCGTCCGTACCACAACGCGGCGCGTCTATGGAGAACAGGGAGGAGGGTCAAGTGCGCAAAGAGCAACCCGCCCACTCCCAAGAGCGTCCAGCCGGCAATGACCATGCGGCTCACCCTAGCGGCTCCCTATGGCAGTACTTCAAGGAGCGATTCCCGCCGGCCCTAGTGGGAATGCTCGCGGTGTCGTTTGGTGCGGCGTGTGTGGGCTTGTTTGGACCGTGGTCCCTGGCAGATAAGGGTTTGTGGGCCCACCTCGCGCTGTTCGCGATCTTGTACGTGGCACTGCTGCTGCGCTACCGGGTGGTGGACGAATGGAAGGACTATCGCCACGATTCCCGTCACTACCCAGGGCGACCGGTCCAGCGGGGAGCGATTGCACCGCGCACGCTAGCCACGCTGGGCGTGGGTGCCGTGGTGGTGGAACTAACGCTGGCGTGGTTCTTGGGTGGATTGCCCGCATTGCCGCTCTATGCTCTCGTGACGGTGCTCACTGTAGGCACTGCGGTGGATTTCTTTGCCAAAGACTTCATGGACCGGCACTTCTCGTTCTCGTTTGTCATCCACCAGTTGGTGTACCCAGCGATGTTCGCCTGGGCCGCCGTGGCCTTGGGTGCCTCGCTGAGTGATCCGCGCACATGGTGGGGAATCGCCTCCGCGACCGCGCTCTTTGTCTCCGCCGAGGTAGTGCGCAAGTTTCAGCCGCGCCAGTCCGCGCAGGGCGGGGTGGTGGCAGACACGTATGGCGCCGTGTGGGGCAGACGGTTGGCCCTCGCAGGGTTGGTGGCCCTCGTCGTAGCAGCAGGCTGGTGCGCCCACCTCGCCATCGGTTCCTGGTTTTCGCTAGCAGTCTCGGTCGCCGCGGCCGTGGTGATCGCGGTGCGGCATCGTTCCGACTCCTGGGTCATGGCAGGCGCAGGCGCGCACGTGCCCCTCTTGGCACTGGCGATGGTGGTGTGACGGTGAGCCTCGGCACCAAAGCACAGGGCCTGATTGACCTGCGCCGTGCATATCCCCACGCAGTGCCGGACTTTCTAGT
>JAEYYZ010000071.1 GCA_023428185.1 Actinomycetes bacterium | reverse complement strand
CGGCCGTATTGGGCGACATTGTCTCCGTGGCGAGGCATCGTGCCGGAGGAGGCAAAGGCCCGCGCGAATCCAACTACGCGGCCAACGCCATGCTCCCCATGGATGCCGCCGTCACACGCTACGCCGTGCGGCTCAGCGTGCCCGACCAGCCTGGAGTGCTCGCCCGGGTGGCTGACATCTTTGCCAAGCACAACGTGAGCATCGAGAGCGTGCGCCAAATGGCAGGACGCGGCACCGCAGGGCTCATCATTTCCACGCACCGCGCGAGCGAACGTGACCAAGCCGCAACCGTCGCGGACTTGCGCGCAGCGGAATGCGTCAACGAGGTCATGTCGGTGTTGAGGATTGAGGGCGACTGATGGCGAGCGTGTGGCGGGGCATCATCCACGAGTACATGGACCGGATGCCGTTTGACGCGGGCGACAGGGTAGTGACGCTGGGGGAGGGCGGCACGCCGCTGATTCCCGTGCCGTCCATCTCACGCGAAGTGGGCGCCGAGGTCTACGTCAAGTACGAAGGCATGAACCCCACGGGTTCGTTCAAAGACCGTGGCATGACCTCCGCCATCACTCAAGTGGTGAAGGACGGCGACCACACGGTGGTGTGTGCGTCGACTGGCAACACCTCTGCCTCCGCTGCTGCCTACGCCGCGCACGCCGGTTTGCGGTGCGTGGTGATGATCCCGCAAGGCAAGATCGCGGCAGGCAAGATGGCTCAGGCGATTGTCCACGGCGCCGACCTTGTGCAAGTGGACGGCAACTTTGACGAGTGCCTCGACATTGTGCGCGAGCTCAGCGAGAACTACCCCATTGCGTTGGTGAACTCGGTGAACCCGTACCGCTTGCAGGGTCAGAAGACCGCCGCCTTTGAGATCGTGGACCAGCTGGGTGATGCGCCGGACATCCACATGTTGCCCGTGGGAAATGCCGGCAACATCTCCGCCTACTGGATGGGCTTCAAGGAGTACGCCGACGCTGGGGTCGCCTCACGCCGCCCGCGCATTTGGGGCGTGCAGGCAGCAGGGGCCGCTCCGTTTGTCGAGGGGCACCCCATTAAGGATCCCGAGACCGTGGCCACCGCGATCCGAATTGGCAACCCTGCGTCATGGGACTTGGCTGTTGCCGCACGCGACGAATCCGGCGGCTGGATCCGTGCCGTGACTGACGCCGAGATTCTCAGCGCCCAAGCCCGGCTCGCAGCCGAGGCCGGAGTATTTGTGGAGCCGGCATCGGCCGCACCTATCGCCGGATTGCTCGCCGCGGCGGCGCGTGGCGAAGTGCCCCGCGGAGCCGTCATCACGTGCACTGTGACCGGCAATGGGCTCAAAGACACCGCGACCGCGCTGGGGGACCGCACTGTGGAACCGATGGTCATCCCGGTCGATGTCGAGGCGGCAGCAAAGGCGTTGGGGCTGTAGTACGTTCGCGCATAGCGTCGCGTGGCTCGTTGAGCCCGCGTCGCTGGCGCGGTACCTTGACTGCATGGCTACAGAGGGTGCGCGTGCAACGGTCACCTATGACAATGCACCCGTGACGGAGGTCGTCGCGCGGTTTGATCTCGTGGATGACCTCGAACTCGACATTGTGAATTTAGTTCAGTTGCAAGCTATGTGGTCCGATGCCTACCCCGAAGTTACTGTGGTCCCCGCGGTTGAGCGCGACTCAGACGTAGGTTCGTCGGGATTTCAGTTTCACCAGGGAGTTCCCCCGATTCGAATATGGGCTGCGAGTGGTGACGGATCCTTCTTGGTTCAGACCCAAGGCGACATGATGATGATGAATTGGCGAGCAAAGTACTCAACTGCGCCTTACCCGAGGTATAGCGAGGTGCGCAGGCGTCTCTTGGAGACCTTGAGTCTCCTAGGGGAGTTTCAGGAAGCTCGCGGTCGGGCCGTGCCTCAGGTGATCGGGGCTGGTTTTGACTATTACAACCGCATTCAGCTCGCTGATGGCGAGGCACCGGAAGACATTCTGAACTTCGTTGCATCTACAGAAACGATCACGGGGTTGGCTGGCACACATGTCGCCACCACCTATCAGGCCGAGTTTGAAGCTCCACCGACGCCAGGAGACGGGATGTTGGTCAGCACAACCGTGCGTTGTGTCCCAGCGCGGAGCGAATCAGGCCGCGCTCTCATGTTGAGCATCGCGACGTCTGCTCTCGCGACCAACTTGGATATTCCTCCTACGGAACTGCTAGACCGTGCGCACGATATAAGTTGCCAGGTCTTCGATCGCTCGATCGAACCGGAGTACCGCACGCGCTGGGGTCGAGCATGACCGCGACCACTGTCACGGGTGCGCTCCCGCGGGTCGAATGGTTCGTCGGTGTTCCGGGCGTACGCAAGAGTCTGCGGGGAAGGCAGGTCTCCGTCGCCGTCCGTGAACAGCGTACGTTGGGCTCAGGCTCTACATTGTTGGTTCCGGCGGCTCCCCGTAGCTCGTTCGATCTGGTACAAGATGCACTCGATGCCTACAACGACCTGCGCCGTACCCAAGCTTTGCCACGTTCCTTCCATCAGTTGCGAACATTCGTGCATGTTGCATACGCGTGCGCCGTCGACAACGGCCCCGCGATGCAAGTACGGGCACATCCAGACGGTGCGGTTGAGGCGTACTGGGTCGCTGGCGGGCATTGTGCCGCCCTCTCCGTTTACGGCGACGGATCCTTCTCCTTGTGGGGCGAGGAGGAAGGAGTTGGCAGGTTTGACATCGATCACAACAAGGGTGAACAAATCGGCGAAGGGGAGCAGGTTGTGTTGCGAGAGTTCTTTGGCGAAGCGGCTAGTGCCGTCCGTTTCGACGTATAGGACGCCAATTGATGCGAACGGCATTGCATGACACAGTGACTCTCCTGCGCCGGTACGACCCTTCGGACCCGCAGCACTACATCGTCAACCAGTTTGACGGGAGTCAACGTTTTGCTTCATCCGTTTGGCATGACTCTGGCCAGCAACTGGACGACGAGTACTCGGTTTTCGACGCTGGCATACTCGCCCGTGACTCGGTTCCAGTCTCGAAATGCGTCAAGGATCGATTCTCAGCGCTTGCCTCTATTTCGGTCGCGCAGGTTCGAGAACTCCGTAGCGAGACCATCACGGCAGATCATCTCGACGCGTTCTCCGACCCCTTGACACGTGTGAGAGGCGAGATCACTGACCCTGCACACGCCGTCATTTGGGTGTCGAACGTCTTAAGTAGAAGTCAACGGGGCAAGGTGAGAACTCAACTAGCATTGCGGCTACGGCAGGTAGCGTTCGTCTAGTTCTGCGCCGAGGCGCGAAACTTCCTTATCCTCCGTAGGCCCGGTCCCGCGGACGATCTGGTACAGATAGGAGCGACCCCTTCGTGAGACTTGCACTCGATCACGTCCGCGTCAAGGTGCCCGCGACTGCAGGCAACCTTGGCCCTGGTTTTGACGCGCTTGGCATGGCTCTGGGTGTGTGGGACGAGGTGGAGGTGCGCGCTGTCGCATCCACAGGCGTGACTATCGAGATTGAGGGCGAAGGCGCCGACACCTTGCCGCGCGACGAGTCCCACCTCATGGTTCAAGCGATCCACGCGGGCCTGGAGCATGTGGGCGCGTCCCAAGTGGGCTTGGAAATCCGGGCCGTGAACCGCATTCCTCACGGGCGTGGCCTGGGATCCTCGGCAGCTGCCGTGGTCGCGGGGCTTACCGCGGTGCGTGCCATGATTGCCGACCCAAGCGCACTTGATCACACCGCAACCTTGCGACTTGCCACGGCTTTTGAGGGACACCCTGATAACGCGGCCCCCGCGATTTGGGGAGGCGCCACCGTGGCATGGCAAGACGCAGAGGGTTCGCATGCCTCCGCGCTTACGGTGGACGCGGGACTTGAAACCGTGGTGCTGATCCCTGGCTCCACGTTGCCCACTAAGCAAGCCCGCGCGGTGTTGCCTCCGCAAGTGCCGCACCCACATGCCGCCTTTAACGTGGGACGCGCCGCGCTCTTGGTGCACGCCCTTGCGGGCCACCTCGACGTGTTGCTCCCGGCCACTGAAGACAAATTGCACCAGTCGTATCGTGCCGGTGTCATGCCGCCTGCGGTGGCGATGCTGCAGCACTTGCGTGGGCACGGGCTTGCAGCCGTGGTGTCCGGCGCGGGCCCGTCCGTGCTGGTCTTGGGTCGCGACTTGGCGACCTTGGCTGCGAGCGACCTGGAAGGCATCGGCGGGGAGAAGTGGACCGCGGTGCACACGGTGGGCCGCGTGCCCGGGGCCGCCGCAACCGCTCTCTAGGCCACCACGCGCTAGCGTTGCGACCATGACCATCCGCCCCGCCACGCAGGCTGATCACGCACAGATCGCCCGCATTTGCCTTCTCACCGGCGCCACCGGCAAGGACGCGACGGGCATGTTCTCCAACGACACGACCCTCGCAGACGTCTATGCCACGCCGTATCTCCACGGCCCGGGGGGCTTTGCGTTGGTGTGGGACGTGGACGGTGAGGCCCGCGGCTACGTGCTCGGAACGAGCGATACGCGTGCCTTTCAAGAGTGGTTCAACGATGAATGGTGGCCGAGCCGAAGGGACGCGCACCCGCCCCGCACCGACGGCGATGGTTGGCTCATCCCTGAAGCCGAGAATCCGCGTCGCACGCTTATCGAGGCGGTGGATGCGTATCCGGCTCATCTGCACATCGATTTGCTCCCAGACCAGCAGGGTCAGGGTGCTGGTCGCGCGCTCATCGAGGAGTGCATCCGTCTTCTGGAGGTGCGCGGCGTACCTGGGTCGCACCTCGTGGCAGAGAAAGCCAACGCCGGCGCTCAGGCTTTCTACCCGCGCGTGGGTTTCGAACCCATCGCCATTGATGAAACCACGGTGACGTTTGGTCTGACGTTGGGCGTCGGGCGCTAGTCGCCAGTATCGCCCGCAGCGGGTCTTTGCCGCTTGGCCTGAGCTCGCGCGGCGGCTTTGGCGCGTAAGCGTTGCTCGAGTTGGTACGCCCTGCGCCGCGGCTGGGGCACCTCAAGGTGCAGGACAGGCCCGGTGAGTCTCACCAGGAACGTCACCACGATGGCAAGGATCACCGCGAGCAACTGCCGATGCTCCGCGTATGTGACCGCATAGGTAAACGCGCCCGCCATGCCCGCTGCGGCATTAGGAGGGCCCACGTAAAGAATCTCCGACGGTCGCCCTTGCAGTACGTCTGCCAGCATGAGTCCGCCCACGGAGGCGACGGTGCCAATGAGCACGGCAGGGAGCAGGCTCAAGCCTGCCAGCAATGCGGCGTTTGCGCCCACCGACGCGAACAGGCCAATAGCGAGCGCATCGAGCACCCAGATCACCTTGCCGAGGCGCTTGAGATACACCAAGAACAGTGCGCCAACCGCCGCTGCTGCGATAACTGCGATGAGGTATGCCGGGTCCCGCAGTACGGCTGGAGGCAAGTTGCCTACCAGCACGTCGCGGATGATTCCGCCGCCAAAGCCCATCACGGCCGCGAGAGTCACGAGCCCCACGAGATCGGTACGTTCATCGTCGCCCGCCCGGATGGCGCCCGCGAGCGCGCCCACGGACACGGCGGTGAGGTTAATGGCGAGTGGAATGGCGAGTGCCTCCACGACTTCAGTGCTCATCCCTCGCTCCAGTGGCTCATGGGCCCAGCGTAGGGCGAACCCGCACGTCCGCCGAGCGCAGAAATGCGCCCATACCGCTTGCGGAGTGAGTGCTCACTCACTTAAGGTGGCGCGCATGTGTCCTCGCGCCGGTCGAGCAAAGCCTCTTGACCCACACCAGCGCCGCGAGTCCATTCTTGACGCGGCCCTTCCGCTGATCCTCGCTCATGGTGCGGACATGACCACCAAGCAGCTCGCCGAAGCCGCGGGCTTGGCCGAGGGCACGCTCTTCAGGGTCTTCGAGGACAAACAGGCGATCATCGATGCGGCGGTGGCCCGCTACATGGATCCCGCACCGACCATCGCGGCCATTGACGCGATTGACCCCCACGCATCCTTGGAGAGCAAGCTCCTGAGCGTCGTGGACATCGTCACCGCTCGATTCGCGGGAGTCACAGGGATTCTTACTGCCCTCGGCTTGCGAGAACCGCCTGCACCCCTGCGACCAGGGGCCGAGGCATCGGCCCGTGCCAGAGCCGCAACCACCGCATTGTTTGAAGCGCATCGCGACGAACTGCGTGTGGCTCCGGAATTAGTGCTCCACGTGGTGCGGTTGTTGTGTTTTGCGGCGGCATTTCCCGCCATCGCGCACGGCCGCGAAACCACTGCCGCGGAAATTGTCGATCTTGTGCTTCACGGTGTAGCGAAAAAGGAGATATAGCCGATGCTGTGGAAAGTCCTCGTGCGCTACGTGCGTCCCTACGCTGGCTTGTTCTGGACGGTGATCGTGCTTCAAGCCGTGCAGTCGGTGGCGAGCCTGTACTTGCCCACCATCAACGCCGACATCATTGACGACGGCATCGCCAAGGCGGACATCGGGGCCATCTGGAGGCTGGGTGGCGCGATGCTCGCCGTCACGATTGTCCAAGCGGCGTGCGCGATTGCAGCGGTCTACTTTGGTGCCCGGATCGCCATGCGCGTGGGCAGGGACCTGCGGGGCGACATCTTTGGCACCGTCGCAAGCTACTCGGAGAACGAGGTGCAGAAGTTTGGCGCGCCCACGCTCATCACGCGCACCACCAACGACGTCCAGCAAATCCAGATGCTCGTGCTGATGACATGCACGATGCTCCTGGCAACACCGTTCACGGCTATCGGTGGAGTCCTGCTCGCGCTTCAGCAAGACGTGGGACTCGCGTGGATCATGGCCGTGGCCATTCCGCTGCTGATCGTGGTGGTGCTCCTCATTGTCAGCCGCATGGTGCCGCACTTCCAGCGCATGCAAGTGCGGATTGATGCCATCAACCGAGTGCTGCGAGAGCAGCTCACCGGTATTCGCGTGGTGCGCGCCTTCGTGCGCGAGGATGTCGAGACCGAGCGCTTTGCCACGGCTAACTTCAACGTCACGGACTCCGCTTACCGCGCCGGACGGCTCATGGCGGCGATGTTCCCGCTCGTGCTGCTAGTGGTGAACCTCGGCTCCATCGCGGTGATTTGGTTTGGCGGCGCGCGCGTGAATGCGGGCCAGATGGAAGTGGGTTCCATCACCGCCTTCATGTCCTACTTGTTCCAGATTTTGTTCTCGATCCTGATGGCCACGTTCCTGTTCGTGCTCATACCCAGGGCAGCCGTCGCGGCGGGCCGCATCACGGAAGTGCTCGGTACGCCGACGTCCGTGGCCGAACCTGCGGACCCGATCCGTGAGTGGAAGCACCGCGGTGGGGTCGAGTTCGAGGGTGTGTCATTTTCCTATCCCGGGGCCGAGCAACCGGTGCTCGCGGACATCACGTTCACCGCCAAGCCGGGCACCACGACCGCGATTATCGGCGCCACCGGCGCGGGGAAGACCACGTTGGTCAATCTGATCCCGCGCCTGTACGACGCCACCTCCGGCACGGTGCGCCTTGGGGGAGTGGACGTCAAGGAGGCAGACCTTGACTTGTTGTGGTCGCGCATCGGGATTGTCCCTCAGCGGCCTTATCTGTTCGCAGGCACAGTGGCATCCAACTTGCGCTTTGGCAGGCCAGATGCCACCGACGAGGACCTGTGGCACGCGCTCGAGATCGCACAAGGAGCCGACTTTGTACGCGCCATGCATGACGGCCTTGAGTCGGAAATTGGCCAAGGAGGCACCACCGTCTCCGGCGGGCAACGCCAGCGGCTATCCATTGCGAGGGCTTTGGTGCGCACACCAGATGTGCTCATCTTTGACGATTCGTTCAGTGCCTTGGACACCAAGACGGACGCCGCGCTACGGGCGGCTCTCGCCAAGCATGTCGCCGATGCCACGGTGATCGTGGTCGCTCAACGCGTGTCGAGCATCGTGAGTGCAGACCAGATATTGGTGGTCGACGACGGTCGGATCGTGGCACGAGGCACGCACAGCGAACTGCTCAAGTCCTCTGAAACGTACAAAGAAATTGTCAGCACCCAGTTGCGAGTGGAGGAGGCGGCATGAGCACTTCAGCACAGCAAGCCAGGCCGCCGATGAGGGGCGGCCCCCACTTTGGCGGAGCCCAACTTCCCGCCGAGAAGCCAGCCAACTTCAAAGGCACAGTGCGCCGTCTCGCAGGCATGTTGGCACCAGAGCGGTGGCGTGTGGGTCTCGTGGTGGTTCTCGGTGCCGCGTCCGTCGCGCTCTCGGTGGCCGGTCCTAAAGTGCTCGGCAACGCCACCACGGTGGTGTTCGAGGGCTTCATGGCGGGCACCGGCGTGGACTTCGCCAGCCTGCACAGCATCTTGTGGGCCGTTGCAGCGATCTACGTGGGCGCGACCATCTTGGGACTGGTCCAAGGACTCGTACTGAATGGCGTCACCCAGCGCACGGTGTTCAGGTTGCGCGAGCGCGTAGAGGCCAAGATCCATCGTTTGCCGTTGAGCTACTTTGACAAGCACCAGCGCGGTGATCTGTTGAGCCGAGTGACCAACGACATCGACAACGTCTCACAAACCCTGCAGCAGACTCTAAGCCAACTCTTCATGTCCGTGCTGTCTGTATTGGGCATCGTGGTAATGATGTTCGTCATCTCGCCGGTGCTTGCGCTGATTGCGATCATTTCGATTCCGCTCACCGTGGTGGTGGTGGGTCAAGTGGCCAAGCGCTCGCAGAAACTCTTTGTCGCCCAGTGGAAGCACACCGGAGAACTCAACGCGCAGATCGAAGAGGGCTACACGGGCCACGCGCTCGTCAAGGTGTTTGGCCGCCAGCGCGAGACGCGCGAGGAGTTCGAGCGCAAGAACAACGAACTCTACGAGGCCAGCTTTGGGGCCCAGTTCATCTCCGGAATCATCATGCCCGCGACGATGTTTGTGGGGAACCTCGTCTACGTGGCGATTGCGGTGGTGGGAGGCATCATGGTCGCTCACGGCACCTTGCCTCTTGGCGACATCCAGGCCTTCATTCAGTACTCGCGGCAATACCAGCAACCCTTGAGCCAATTGGGTGCCATGGTGAACTTGCTTCAGTCGGGTGTGGCCAGCGCCGAGCGCGTCTTTGAATTCCTTGATGCCGAGGAACAGACGCCCGACGTTGACCCCGCCGAATCTCCCACGGACCGTCACGGTCGCTTGGCCTTTGAGAACGTCTCGTTCAGGTACGCCGAGGATGCCCCACTTATCGAGGACCTCAACCTCACGGTGGAACCCGGCAAGACGGTAGCGATTGTGGGCCCCACGGGCGCCGGCAAGACCACCCTGGTGAACCTCATCATGCGTTTCTACGAGCTCGATGGCGGCCGCATCACCCTGGACGGCACCGATATTGCGCACATGACCAGGGAGGACTTGCGCTCGCGCACGGGCATGGTGCTCCAAGACACGTGGCTCTTTGGCGGCACCATTCGGGAGAACATCGCCTATGGCCGTACGGGGGCGACGGATGAAGACATCGTCCAGGCAGCCAAGGCTGCCTACGTGGATCGTTTTGTCCACGCTCTCCCGGATGGCTACGACACGGTGTTGGATGACGATGCCACCAACGTCTCCACCGGCGAGCGCCAACTCATCACTATTGCACGCGCCTTTGTGGCCCGCCCTCAAGTGCTCATATTGGACGAGGCAACGAGCTCCGTCGATACCCGCACCGAGTTGCTAGTGCAGCGAGCCATGGAGAAGTTGCGTCAAGACCGTACGAGCTTTGTGATCGCACACCGACTGTCAACCATCCGTGACGCGGACCTCATCTTGGTGATGGAGCACGGCACCATCGTTGAGCAAGGCACGCATCATGAGTTGCTCGCAGCAAGCGGAGTGTATGCCCGCCTCTATGAGGCTCAGTTCGCGGCACCGCTTGACGCCGACGAGGGGCCTTCCACGTGACGAGCCCTAGCCGCGGCTCCTTCGCGGTTGGCAAAGCGTTGCTGTAGCAACACGGCCACCACGATGATCACGCCTTTGGCGACGAGTTGCACGGAGGTGGAGAGGTTGTTCTGTATGAACACGTTCGTCAATGTGGCGAAGAGGAGCACACCCAGCACGGTGCCACCGATGGTGCCGCGGCCTCCGATGAGGAGAGTGCCACCCACCACGACGGCTGCGATGGCGTCGAGTTCATAGAGCTGACCATGCGTGGAGGTTCCTGCGGTGGTGCGCGACAGCAGCATGATGCCCGCGATGCCCGCCGTCGCTCCAGCCAACATGTAGAGGTACGTCGTGTGGCGCTTGACATTGATTCCCGCGAGGCGGGCCGCCGTGGCGTTGCCTCCGATCGCGACTGTGCGGCGACCAAACGTGGTGCGGTTGAGCAGGAACCAGCCCAGCACTGCGACCACTGCGAAGATCCACACCACCCATGAGATGCCCAACAGGTCGCTGCGGAAGAAGTCCAAGAAGCCCTGATTAGTGACGATGAGCGTCTTGCGTTGAGAAATGAGTTCGGCAGCGCCTCGGGCTGCTACGAGCATGGCGAGTGTTGCCATGAAGGCCACCACGTTTCCGTAGGCAATCACGAGTCCATTGACCACGCCGGCGAGCACGCCTACGGCAATCGCTACAAACACCATGAGCGGCCAGAAGCCCGACGCTGCGGTTTGGATCGCGCCGAGCGTCGCTACTACAGAGGACAGTCCTAGGACGGATCCCACAGACAAGTCGATGCCACCTGCAGTGATCACGAATGTCACGCCGATCGCCACCACGCCAATGACAGACGCGAGACGCAGGATCACCAACATGTTGTCGGCGCTCATGAAGTTTTCGCCTGCGGTGATCCAACCCACTGCCACCAGCACCAACAAGGCGATGATCAGGCCCACGCTGCGCCCGGCCGCACCCTTGCGTACTAGTCGGGATGCGAAACCCCGGCTTGGGGCCGATGCCACGTCGCCCTGGGCGCTCCCGGCGTCTGTCTGAGTGGTCGAGTCGTTCACGCGGCACTTCCCTTCATTACGAGGTCGAGCACTCCGTGCTCATCAATGTCTTGAGCTACCTTTTCGGCAACAACGCGTCCATCGGCGATCACGAGGACTCGGTCCGCTAGGCCCAAAACCTCCTCGATCTCGCTCGACACGACAACAATTGCCGTGCCTTGAGCGGCGAGTTCGCGGATCAGCGCGTAAATCTCGATGCGGGCGCCAACGTCGACACCGCGAGTGGGCTCGTCGAGTAGCAACACTTTGGTGCCATGGATGAGCCAGCGCGCCAGCATCACCTTCTGCTGGTTGCCGCCGGAGAGCGTGCGCGTGAGCCGGTCCGGCTCGGCGGGTCGCAAGTCGAGCGCGGTCATCTGAGCGCGAGTTGCCTCCCGTTCTGACGTGTCATTGAGCCAGAAGCTGCGCGCGAATCGAGCGAAGGTAGACAAGGTGGCGTTTTTGTAGATGGGCTCCTCGAGGAGCAGGCCTTGGCTCTTGCGTTCCTCTGGTGACAAGCCCATGTCGCGATCCACGGCGGCCGAAACCGAGCCGGACTTCAACTGCTCGCCCATGAGCGACACGGTGCCAGCGCTTGAATGACGCTCACCGTAAATGGTCTCGAGAATCTCGGACCTTCCGGACCCCACCAAACCGGCGAGGCCCACCACTTCCCCGGCGCGTACCGAGAAACTCACGTGGGAGAAAAGCCCCGCCGCCGCGAGGTCGCTCACTTCAAGGACCACTGGTGCGTCGGCGGGGACCGGCACCCGGGGAGGGAACACGTGGTCCACGTCCGTGCCTGTCATGAGGGAGATGAGTTGCTTGGTGGAGGCAGACGCCACGGGAATTCCCGACGCTTCAGAACGCCCGTCCTTGAGGACGGTGATGCGGTCGCCGATGCGTTCGATCTCTTCCAGGCGGTGGGAGATGTAGACCACGGCGATGCCTTGGTCCGTCAGCTCTCCCACCACCCGGAAGAGGTTGTTGACTTCCTCGGAGTCGAGCACCGCGCTCGGCTCGTCCATGATCATCATTTTGATGTCGTGCGAGAGAGCGCGCGCCATCGAGACGATCTGTTTGTTGGCGGGGGACAAGGAACCCACCTCTCGAGTCGGCGCAAGGTCGCCGTGCCCGAGGCGTGTCAACAGTTCACTGGCCTGTTGGTTCATGTGTCGCCGCTGTACGACTCCAGCGGTGGCGAACTCGTGGCCTAAGTAGATGTTTTCGGCGATGGTCAGGCCATCGACCACGTCCAGTTCCTGGTACATGGTGGCGATGCCCAGTTGTAGCGCAGCCATGGGGCTTTCCATGGTGACCGGTTCGCCTTGCCAGGTGAACTGACCCGCGTCCGGCTGGTGAGCGCCCGAGAGGGTCTTGATGAGAGTCGACTTCCCGGCCCCGTTTTGGCCGAGTACGCAATGCACTTCTCCAGGGCGAACGTCGAAATCGACGCCCTTGAGGGCGCGCACGCCGCCAAAACTCTTCACGAGGCCATGGACTTGCAGTAATGACTGCGAGTGGTCATCTTTGATCACGGACCGAACATAACACATGGCAGATTGTCCGCGCGATACCCGTGGGACGGCCTACTTGAGCGCGATTCCCCGTCTTCGCGTGCGTAGATGGGCCCGGCGTCGTGATCAAACCGTTATGACGAGCGACAAACAAAAGTTGCGCTAAGCGCGGCACTTTCTGCTAGCGTCAAGGAGTCAGTGCGGACAAAAGCATCGTGAAGCGAACCTTTCTTCTTTGCGATTGGCTCCCGTTGTTCCTCGCTGGCTATGACCACAGTGACTCAACGAGGAGGAATTCATGACCGCATCCCGCACTACGCGAATGCGAACCATTGCGGCGGTCAGCGCCGCATCACTCGCTATCTTGCTTACCGGCTGCAACGCGGACAGCGACGACACCACTACCACCACGGGTCCGGTCGGTGACAACGCCGCAAGCGGAGACACCGTAGTCATCGGATTCTCGGGCCCTGCTGCAGACCACGGCTGGCTCGGAGCAATCAACTCGGCGGCCATCGCCGAGGCGGAGAAGTACGACGACGTCGAGCTCCGGGTTGCCGAAGGCACCAACGACGCTAACTTGCAGATCAGCCAGGTAGAGCAGTTCATCAACGATGGTGTGGACGCCATCGTGCTCTTGCCCACCGACGGCGCCGCTCTCACCGAGGTCGCCATCAAGGCCATGGAGGCGGGCATCCCGGTCATCAACGTCGACCGCGAGTTCTCCTCGACCTTTGCCGCACGTGTCACCGTTTTGGGTGACAACTACGGCATGGGTGTGAGCGCAGGTACGTACATTTGCGAACAACTCGGTGGTCAGTCTGACGCCGTGATCGCCGAGATCGCGGGAATCGACTCCTTGCCTCTCACGCAGGACCGTACCCGCGGTTTCAACGACGCCCTCTCTGACTGCGGACTCGAAGTGAGCGCACGTGTTGCTGCTGACTTCACCATCGCAGGTGGCCAGGCAGTGACGTCCCAGTTGCTCTCCGCCAACCCGGAGATCGACGCCATTTGGAACCACGATGACGACCAAGGCATCGGCGTGCTCGCTGCCATCGAAGAAGCTGGTCGCGACGAGTTCTTCATGGTGGGCGGTGCTGGTTCGCTCAACGCGATGAACGCGATCAAGGCAGAGAACACCGTTCTTGTTGCCACCGTGATCTACCCGTCGACGCAAGGCGCCGACGGCATCTCTCTCGCTCGCTTGGTAGCCCAGAACCGCAACATGGGTGACCTCGCATCGTCGGGTATTCCCAACCGCATCGTCCTCCACGCACCTGTGGTCACCAAGGACAACGTGGACGAATACCTGCCCATCGGTTTCGAGTCCTAACAACCGCGCTGGGGTGCCCGTTCGCGGGCACCCCACGTGGGACTGGCCTAGACCGACAAGGAAAGCGAGATTCGTATGGAAAAGCCTTTGCGCGTTGCCATGATTGGCAACGGATTCATGGGAGCCGCGCACTCCCAAGCATGGCGTGTGGCCCCCAAGTTTTTTGATCTGCCGGCACCGGTGGAGATGGCAGTCATGGTGGGGCGGGATGCCGCCAAGAACGAGCACCTGGCAAGCAAATGGGGCTGGTCGCAAGTAGCGACTGATTACCGTGAAGTGATCTCCCGAGACGACATCGACATCGTTGACATTGTGACCCCTGGGGACACCCATGCCGAGATCGCGATCGCTGCGCTGCGCGCAGGCAAGCATGTCTTATGCGAGAAGCCGCTCGCCAATACTGCTGAAGAGGCGCGAGAGATGGCAGAAGCCGCTCAAGCAGCTTCCAGTTCCGGAGTATTCGGCATGGTCGGCTTTACCTACCGTCGAGTCCCTGCCGCAACCTTTGCACGAGACTTGGTGCGCGAAGGATTCGTGGGCACCGTCCGGCACGTGCGCGCCGAATACCTCCAAGATTGGCTTTCTGATCCCGAAACACCTTTGACCTGGCGCATGGAAAAGGACAAGGCGGGATCTGGCTCTCTTGGGGACATTGGGGCTCACGCCATTGACCTCACCCAGTTCATCACCGGAGAGTCCCTGCTGGGAGTGTCCGGAACTCTCGAGACGTTTGTCACCGAGCGCCCGCTCCTTGGTGAGCGAGTGGGCTTGGGAGGCACGGCATCGGCCCAGCGCGGGACCGTCACGGTTGACGATGCAGCGGTCTTCACCGCTCGACTCAGCGGCGGCGGATTAGGTTCCTTTGCTGCCACGCGCTTTGCCACCGGCCGCAAGAATGCTTTGCGCATCGAGGTCTCAGGCGACCGTGGTGCCATCAGTTTTGACCTGGAGCACATGAACCGCCTCGGCGTGTTTGATGCCACCGCCCCCGGTGACAGGCAGGGCTTCACCGATGTGATGGTCACTGAACCTGTGCACCCCTACGTTGACGCATGGTGGCCCGCCGGTCACATGCTCGGCTATGAGCATGCGTTCACCCACCAAGTGCGCGACTTTGTCCACGCGATCGTGGCAGGGGAGCAGCCCACGCCGTCCTTCAGTGACGGCTGGCAAGTGCAACGGGTGCTCGACGCGGTAGAGCGCAGTGCCAACTCTGGAAGTGCTTGGACGAGCACCACCCCATAAACGGATCACAGTCAAGAAAGGACAGTTCGCAATGGCGCGACCAATCACTCTATTCACCGGCCAATGGGCCGACTTGCCGCTCGAGGAAGTCGCTAAGCTCGCCTCCGGCTGGGGCTATGACGGGCTTGAGCTGGCCTGTTGGGGCGACCATCTTGACCCGTGGCGCTGGGACGAACCCGGATACGCCCAAGGCAAGTTGGACTTGCTCGCCAAGTACAACCTCAAGGTGTACGCAATCTCCAACCACCTGAAGGGTCAAGCGGTCTGCGATGACCCCATTGACCATCGCCACCAAGACATCGTCGGCTCCCACGTGTGGGGCGACGGAGATCCCGAAGGCGTGCGCCAACGCGCTGCCGAAGAAATGAAGCACACCGCCCGGCTGGCCGCTGCGCTGGGTGTCGACACCGTCATCGGCTTCACTGGTTCCGCGATTTGGAAGTACGTCGCGATGTTCCCGCCGGTGTCTCAAGCGGTGATCGATGCCGGGTACCAAGACTTTGCTGACCGTTGGAACCCCATCCTCGACGTGTACGACGAGGTGGGCGTGCGGTTTGCTCACGAGGTACACCCCAGTGAGATCGCTTATGACTACTGGACCACGGTGCGGACTCTCGAAGCTATCGACCACAGGCCCGCCTTTGGCCTCAACTGGGACCCGAGCCACATGGTGTGGCAAGACCTCGACTCGGTGGGCTTCTTGTGGGACTTCAAGGACCGCATCTACCACGTGGACTGCAAGGACACCCGCAAGCGCATGACCAATGGTCGCAACGGGCGCTTGGGATCTCACCTTGCTTGGGCCGATGCGCGGCGCGGTTGGGACTTCATCTCCACCGGCCACGGCGACGTGCCGTGGGAAGACGCATTCAGGATGCTCAACACCATCGGCTATGAAGGCCCTGTCTCGGTGGAATGGGAAGACGCCGGAATGGACCGACTTCTGGGAGCGCCCGAGGCCTTGGAATTTGTGCGCCGCCTCGCGTTCGATGCCCCCACTTCCGCGTTTGATGCGGCTTTCAGCACCAAGGACTAGCTCTCACCTCCGGAAACGCAACCCTGCTCCTTCGCTCTACCCCGTTGTCACCGCGGCCAGTATCATGGCGCGTACCGGCAGGGTGCTGCGAAGGGGCAGGGAATGCGCAAAAAGGCTTTGATTGTGCGTGGTGGCTGGGCTGGTCATGATCCAGTGCGTGCTACTGAGGTCTTCATCCCTGAGCTGGAAGATGCGGGCTTTGCCCTCGATATCGAGGACACCCCTGAGGTCTACGCGGATGCCGCCGCCATGGCTCGGTACGACCTTGTGGTCCAGTGCCTCACGCTGGGGAGTGCCACTGTTGACGAGGTAGAGGGCCTGCGCCAAGCGGTAGCGGCCGGAGCCGGGTTCGCGGGATGGCACGGCGGAATCATCGACTCCTTTAGGGCATCGAGCGATTACCTTCAGTTGGTGGGCGCACAATTTGCCGCGCATCCTCACGCGCCAGAGGACAGAGGCCGCACTGACGTCGAGGCCTACCGCACGTACACCGTGCACTTCACTGAGGCGGGACATGAGCACCCCGTGACGAGTGGAGTCGCCGACTTTGAGGTGAACACCGAGCAGTACTGGGTCCTCACCGATGACCTCAATCACGTTCTCGCCGAATGCACCCTTGTCCCGGGCGGCGCGGATGAGTGGCCGCGAGCGGTCACCATGCCTGTGGCGTGGACGCGCACGTGGGGCGAGGGCAAGATCTTTGCCACCTCTCTTGGCCACACGGTAGACGTTTTACAGGTGCCGCAAGTGCACTCACTGGTGACCAAGGGACTGCTCTGGGCCGCGCGCTAGGCGCGCGGGAGCATCAACGCCTCGTCGCGCACGAGTGCCTCCACGAAGTCCACGGAGAGCACATGC
The DNA here is from genome assembly GCA_023428185.1 of Actinomycetes bacterium. Taxonomy (GTDB): domain Bacteria; phylum Actinomycetota; class Actinomycetes; order Actinomycetales; family Demequinaceae; genus Demequina. The sequence goes on along the minus strand of JAEYYZ010000071.1, from coordinate 1,456 downwards.
TGGATGGCCATAGCCGAGGCTCCGGACACCGCAGCGTCGTGGTTTCCACGCGAGCGGACTATCTGAAGGTTGCTCGCCGCGAGGGGAGTGGCCCGCGTGTAGATGACTTCTCTCGCACCAGCGAGCAAGTGGTCGCCGGCATTGGCGACGGGGCCACCTAGGGCGATCACAGCGGGGTTGATGAGACTGACGCAGGTGGTGAGAACGCGGCCGATGATGCGCCCGGCTTCTCGCACTTCGCGCACCGCATCCACGTCCCCACGCAACACCGCAGCGATCAAGTCAGCAGTGCTGTTGACGTCCAGTCCGCGAGCACGGAGGCGGCTAGTGATGGCTGGCCCGGCGGCGATGGCTTCAAGGCACCCAGTAGCACCGCATCGGCAGTCAACCCCGGCTGCCTCAGGTACCCAAATGTGGCCAATATCTCCGGCAATGCCTTGAGCTCCGCGGTGAACTCGCCCGCCCACGATCACTCCAGCGCCGATCCCAGTCGCGACCTTGACAAACAGCAAGTCGTCAACGTCCGACCAGTAGTCGTGATGTTCGCCGAGTGCCATGACATTAACGTCGTTGTCCACGAGGATGGCCACACCCAGGGCGTCGCGCAATGTCGTGGGGACATCAAAGCGATCCCACCCGGGCATGATCGGCGGGTCTACGGGCCGCCCGGTCTCGTGTTCCACAGGACCTGGCAGGCCGACCCCCACTGCGCGCAGCGTCACTTCGCCTTGGTGTGCAGCGAGCAATTCGCGACCGTTGTCGATCACCCATCCCAACACTCGGGAGGGACCCTCTGACACCGAGATCTGTTCCTGGACATCGGCAAGTTGAGTGCCGTGCAAGTCGGTCAGGGCGATGTGTACGTGTGTGGCCCCGATGTCCACGCCAAGCACTCCGTGACGCGTCCCATCAAAAGCGAATTGTCGCGACGGGCGACCACCAGTGGAAGCAGCGTCCGCTACCGGAGCAATGAGTTTGACGCGCAAGAGGGCATCGACGCGTGCGGCAACCGTGGACCGCGCCAAACCCGTCAATGCAGCCAACTCAGACCGAGTACGTGCTTTGCCGTCGCGGAGAATCTGAAAGATTTCAGACTGGGCCGCGCCCGTCAGGGCCTCTTGGCCGCGGGCATCGAGCATGGGCCGATTCTATCGCGCCCCACGCTGCCAAGTAGTCATCTCGAACGGCGAAGTGCAACTTTTGCATGGGCCGCGACAAAAGAGAGTTTTCCAACAAATCGGTCGTAGTTGTGCCTGGACCCGGTTGCGCACAATTGCCCCGATCCACCTGGAGAGGGGCACGCCACAAAGCACGGCATTGTGCCTGCAAGGGTGCGAGTGCTATTGTGAGCGAGCATCCCACGGAAGGCGCCTATCGCCCCGGCGGATAGCAATCCACGTAGCGAATTTCGCGGCCAGTCATGTTTACGCCGCGCTCGTGGAAGCACTCGCATTTT